>CALUTX010000013.1 GCA_944323815.1 uncultured Parabacteroides sp.
GGGTCCCGTCGTGCCGCATAATGAGGTCTTTAGCTCCCGGCGTCTCGGTGCTCTCATTGGAGGAGACGTAGTATGCCAATGAGGGATGGTTGCGCAGGCGTTTGACAGTGGCCTCGACGTTACTTAGATAGAGCGCACGATCTTGAGGATGCTTCGTGTCGCCAGTCATCCAGAACTCTTGCCAGACCAGTAAGCCCATCTCGTCGCAGAGTTGAAAGAAGTAGTCAGACTCGGCTATGCCACCTCCCCACATGCGAATCAAGTTGATGCCCGATTGCTGTGTATAGCGGAGTTCCGCATAGGTTCGTGCGTCGGAGGTGCGGAGCATCGCTTCGGGTATCCAGTTCGTCCCGCGAATGAAGAGCTTCTTACCATTTACATAGAACTGACGGGACTTATCAGGTGTGTTCTGGTCGGAGGTTATCTCGCGGATACCAAAGCGGGTCTTCGTGACGTCCGACACCTTCCCATCGACAGTAACCGTCAGCTTCAGCTCATACAGCTCGGGCTTCCCCTTAAAGAGGGGCCACCAGAGGCGAGGGTTACGAATCACGAGCTGTGGAAATGCATCCGGGGTGAAGGTCACTTCGCGTGTCTCCCCGCGGAAAAGGTCGAGGTCTTGGCTGAAGGTAATATCTTCGCCGACGATTTCCCCTGTTACAGTGCACTTGACGGAGCGTTGTGTAGGGTTCACGACCTCCACCGAGACGGTCTCTTTCGCTACATCGTAACCCGGCTTCGACAGTTCAGAACGGATGAAGGGGTGACGCAAAACGGCCTTGTCCGTCGCATAGAGGGAGATGCTCTTCCAGATTCCTGTATTACGGTCGCGAATACCGTCGTTGAAGGTGAAGTCCCAGCCTACACTCATTAGCATTGTGGTGTTTAATCCAATGTTCCCGTCACCCCCGTTGTGGAACTCCCCTGCTGCACCCCACTGCTTGGGCTTGATGGTTCCTGGCATGTCGACGGGATACACTTTGATGGCCAATGCGTTCTTATCGCCAATGCGCGCAAAGTCTGTTATATTAATGTAGGCAGGCTTGAACATGCCGGACATGTTTCCCAGTAAATGGCCATTCACCCAGACTTCCGCACGGTAGTTAATGCCATCCACTTGGAGCCAGACTACTTTGTCTTTATAATTTTCCGGTACGTTGAATTCTGTTCGGAACCAGTAGGTGTAGAAGTCCCGTCCAGCCTTGGCAAGGTCAGGGATGATGCCTTTGTCTAATTTATTGTTCAGCCCGTAGTAAGGCTCCGGGTAGACTTGGTTATGAACAAGTGAGTTCAAGACTGTTCCCGGTACGATGGCCGGCATCCAATGGGTCGTCGCGTAACCCGGTTGTGAGATGCGTTCGGCAGGGTCTGTGCACTCGTTCGCCTTGTGCATTTGCCAAACGGCCGTCCCCTTATGTCCCTCTTGGGAGTCCAAGTAAATCTTGTCCGGAGAACGGTAATAATTAGGGGTCTGCGCATGTAGAAAACATGCGGATAGTAGGGATAAAGCGAATCCTATAAAACTCTTTTTCATACTGATAATTATTTGTTAGGAATAGGGTCTCCCGCTGTTCTTTGTGCGGGGTCATAAATAGCCACGCTGACCTGCGAGTCTGCGCAGCCATAATAGAGATACCATTTCTCTTTAAAGAAGACTAAGCCTTCGATGAATACTGTCCCATCGACATATTGTCCACTCTTCTCGAAAGGTGCCATAGGCCGGAAGAAGGGGACGTCTAAGCGTTGCAGGAGTTTCATCGGGTCTTTCGGGTCGGTCAGTATCTGACCGGCACAGTAGGCACCGGCGGTGAAGCGCTTGTCTCGCTTATTGTCATCCGTCTGGTTCTTTCCGTTATAGAGCAGTACGATACCCTTGTCGGTCAAGATAGCTGGAGGACCGCATTCGGTCAAGGCACTGTCAAAATAGCCGGGGCGTGGCTTGATAACGGTTGCCAGTTCTCCTTTATCGTCCAGTATGGGTGTCCAGTCAATTAGGTTGTCGGAAGTGGCTGCATAAACGGCGTGTTCCCCCCAGTACATGAAGTATTTCCCGTTTATCTTTGTCAGGACTTGCTTCCCATCTTTTATACTTGTCACCATCGAGCCCGATTTGCAAAAGTCATCCTTGAAGCGTCCGTTATAGGCTTTGGCAAAGGCAGGGCCATGCTTCTCCCATGTGATCAGGTCACGTGAAGTAGCAATGCAGAGGCGTGCCGTTTTCCGGTTCCATGCCGTATAAGCCATAACATACAGGCCATCTTCAGTCATAGTGACGCGCGGGTCTTCGCATCCGCCCGGCCATTCGTACTCCTTCATGTTGTCCTCTGCAGGGTACATAACAGGAGTGCTCCGCCGTTGCATCTGAATACCGTCTGTCGATTCGGCTAACCCGATACGTGAAGTCCGCTTCCCGATACCGGTAGCCGAGTTGTCTTCTGCCCGATAGAGCACATAGATTTTGCCGTCTTTGACGGTTGCAGCCGGATTGAAAACGTCACTTTCTTCCCAGCCAACCGCTTTTTCCCGCATGGGACAATCAAAATGGCTATCAGGATTAGGTGTTATAATCGGATTTGCTTTCTCTGGCCGTACAAAACCACCCAATGCCCACGAGGGTAAGGTGTTTTGGGCTTGTCCCCACAAAGGGGAAAGTATAAGTAAAATAGATAAGATAGTTCTTTTCATGTTGTGTTTAAATTAATTGTCCTAACTCTTGTAATCGTTTTTGTAATTTGGGAATGTCTACTGAGTGAATATTGGGTGATTGAGACTTACAAATTTGTCCGGCTGCTACTCCAACGGCTTCACCTGTAACTAACGAAGGAGGCATAACACGCAAACTACCGTGTGCATAGGAATCTGTTGAGATACAGCGTCCGGCTACCATTACGTTTTTGAGCCCGATAGGTAACAAACATCGAAATGGTATACCATGTGATTCTCCCTTTTTGTAACGCGGATATTTTGTTGCGTTTTTTTTATGGACATCGATGTAATAACAATTACGTCCAATATTGTCATCAAATTCACGGCGTTCCAGCCAATCTTCCAGCGTGAAAGTGTAGTCGCATTTGATGCGACGGCTTTCCCTAATCCCCATAAGGTTGGCAGTACTTGCCAAGAATGAAGCGCCGAATGGCTTCGGTGCAAATTCGACTAATCCTTGATGTAGTTGCTGAACTAATTTACGCCCTCTAATCATTGCGTCTGTCAACGACTTTGGGTCGGTACTGTCAACTGTGACATGGCCTGCATTAAAGCCTAAATATCCGGGACCAATTACTTTGTCGTTCATGTGTTGGTCTTTTACCAATGGATATTTTGGATTCCCGTACATGGAGTGAATTGGGCTGTTTTTGTTGTTGGTATGTACACTGCCAATTAATGAGAACTCATACGGATCTACATTGGATACAGTGAAACACAGCGTGCCTTCTTGCATTGAACCGCTATCGTCTCCTTTCACAAAATCTGCACCTGCCCATGCCGCAAGGTCTCCGTCACCTGTACAATCGATGAATATTTTTGCTTTGTATGCAGTCAGACCCGCTTTGTTTGCAACGATTATGGCATCTACAATTCCATCTTTTCCCATTTCAACAGCAGCCATTGTGCTGAAAAATAGAATAGAAACACCTGCGGATGAAACCAAATCGTCATAGACAACCTTTAGATATTCTCCGTTGATAGGGACCCAATCATTATAACGGACATGGGGGACACCTTTTTTCGACTCCAGAAATACTTTTTCGGCAATGCCTTTATAAATGATTTTTTCTCCATCGGTAAAAGGGCACCACGCATTCAACAATCCGGAAGTTCCCATGCCTCCAAGTGCGCCAGTACTTTCAATAAGAAGTGTTCGTGCTCCTTCGCGTGCGGCAGCAACAGCGGCTGCACATCCTGCAGGACCACCACCAACAACAATCACATCCCATCCGTCATAAACTGGAATATTCGATCTTTTCAGCGACTTTTTGTCACCAGAGGAAGCAGATGCAAAAGCTGTACCCATTGTTGCAGATGCGACTCCAATACTACCGACACTTTTTATAAAATTCCTCCGTTTCATAAGTAACCCTCCCTAAATTTGTTTCTGAATAGTATATATGGATTAAGACATAAAAGAGGCTGTTGTAAAACTACATATTGTATTAAGATTTACAACAGCCTTCAAATTTAGGAATTTATTCTACTACGACTTCACTAATCGTGCTGTAATTGACATCTCCTTCGGTTTTTGCACCGATACGGACATAAATCTTATTCCCGTTTGCTTGGATTTTGTACAAATTACTTTGATAAGTGGCATCATTTTCTAAGTCGAATGTAATTGTACCTTCTGTCCCTGATACAGTTTGTTTCCCTGCGTAATTTGATCCACTGTCATCTACGCCAGGTGCAAAATTCCAATATCCATAAACTTCAGATACATTAAATGATGGGTCTGTCGGAGTTACTTTATATGTGACTGTCACTGTTTTTCCAGAGACTTGTGCATTTGCACTGATTCGTGCATAGGGTGTTGCTGTTAAATCGAAAGTTGTTTGTCCATTTACCGTTACATATCCTTCACAAGGAGAAACGAACGGGCCATTTACAACAATTCGATAATCGCAATTAAACATTTTCGAGTTTTCATATGTGCCGTCCATCTTTGCATAAAAATCAACCGATTGAGTAGCATCTGTATTTTGTTCAAACATATTGATAATTACACCCGTTGAACCTTGTACAGGCAGAGGTATCGGCTCATTAGTCTCTGCATCTAAAATCCTTCCGCTTATGCCACCATTAGGCGCTTCGTAGTTATCTAAGTCGCTTAAACAACTCGTAAAGCAGAAAGAACAAATAGCCATGAATAATAAACTTATCTTTTTCATATCTAATTTCTGTATTAAATAATTTAGTTTGTATAATCTGGATTCTGAACCAAATTAGGATTTGAATTCATATCGTCTTGATTGATCTTTGTGTAATAATTCTTTTCAAGAAATATACGGGTTTGTTTAGGTGAATTGTAACCTCTTTCAAATACGTATTTGTTGTCACGAATATCACGCCAAGGATACAAGGCGGTTCCTCTGAATCCGTTTAAACCACCTTGCGCCACGTCTAAATGGGCAATTCTCCATCGTTTCATATCCCAATAGCGATGTCCTTCAAAAGCTAATTCAATTTTTCGTTCATGACGAATTTTGTCCATATCAATGGAACTGAGCAATACAATACCTGCACGTTCTCGTATTTTGTTGACTGCTTCTAATGCTTCGGCTGAATTGTTCAATTCCATTGCTGCTTCTGCTAAATTTAAATACATTTCTCCAAGACGAAATACAGGCCAAGGTGTTTCGGACTTACCCATATTCATATCGGTTAAAGTTTCATCAAAGAACTTTTTTTGGTAGAAACCTGTTTTAGAAGCATCTCCGGCATCAGCTCCACCATCTTTTCCTGAAGTGTTATAAATTACGCCGTTTACAACGACCGTATTATCACCGTCAGGTTGTGCCGTCGCTTGGTAACGTTCATTGTCAGAAACAATAATACCTCTGATCCATTCGATATTTGTGCTTTGGCAGGGAGAACCTGGTAGATAAATGGTTGCATACAAACGTGGATCTTTGTTGGCAAACAGGTCGTATGGATTATCGAAACGGCGAGGTTGCCCATTTTCGTCTTCCAATTGTAAAGTCCCTTCACTTCCATCAACATATTCATATTCTTCAACCATTTCTAAAGTTGGTGCAATACCACAACCCCAACCACCTCCTCGATAGGAAAATGGAGCGTTGCGCTTATCCCAATCATGTCCTTTACCTCCAGCTACATTGTATTGTTTCTGGAAAATAAATTCCCCATTATCACCATTCCCTTTTAAAAACATCTCGCAGTAATTCTGTGATTTATCACTGTTACCATTATATAAAGCATAATGATTAGAATTGATGATTGTTTTTGATGCGTCGTATGAAGTTTGGAAGAAACGATCTGCTTCAGAACTAGGAATACCAACCAGACCGTCTGATTTAACTTCTCCATAACGTGCAATGGAACCGGCGTATAGAGCTGCGCGTGAACATAATGCTAATGCTACATATTTATTTGCTTGGTATTTGGCCGCATCTTCTCTTGTTTCAGGTAAATCTGCTGCAGCTTCTTGGCATTCTTTGATGATGAAGTCGTATACTTCAACTTCTTTATTTCGTGGAACCATCAATGCTTCCAAATTGTTGGCGTCATATTCTTGAGGTTCGCTTATGATAGGAACACCTCCGTAACGTTTTACCAAAGTAAAATAGTGCATAGCCCGGATAAAACGAGTTTCAGCTAGGAGTAATTTCTTTTCTTCATCGGATAAAGAAGTTGCTTCGTTCAACTGGCTGATGAAATCGTTACAATTCCGGATATTTTTATAGCGGTCTGAGAATTTTTGTTCAAATAAATCATCCTCATATGTATAAGTGGCATTTCCATTGTCCCATAACGGTGTTTTTTGGAAAGAGGCCTGTGCTTCATCTGACATAGAGGACGCATTTTGTAAACGCCAAGCATTTTTAAACCAATAGTTGAAATCTTCTAAGACCATGCCATCGTATAAATTGACCATGACAGCATTGATCAGTTTTGGATCTTCCCAAACTTGTTCGGGGGTGATAATATCGAACGATTCTTTTTCTAGATAATCGGCACATCCGGTTGCTCCGAGTAAAAGAATCCCACATCCGATGCTTTTTATAATTGTTGTATTCATTGTATCTTCTTTTTTAGAATGTTAGATTGACACCAAAATTAAATGTTCTCATTTGCGGATAATAACGGAACGCATTGTTGTTATTTTCCGGGTCCATGTATTTCATAATTCCGTCACGGTTTGTAAATGTTGCCGTGTTGAAACTGTTGACATACACACGTAAGTTTTCAATACCCACTCTTTGCATGAGTGCTTTGGGCAATGTATAGCCAATTTCGATTGTTTTCAAACGCAAATAGTTGGCTTTTTTTCTTGTCCACGTATTGTTGGATGTGTTAGCGGAGAATCCCGTTGGGCGAAGTGCTGGCATATAGCCCGGAATCCATTCACTGGCAGGATCAGACGGATCTTCCCGGTGCCAACGATCTAACCAGATGGTGGAACCATTACCCAATCCTTGCTGGATGAATGGTGCCATAAAGTCGCCTGTCATGAATACTTCGTGGCCGGCAGCACCTTGGAAGAACAAGGTCAAGTCGAATCCTTTGTAAGAGCCGTAGAGGTTCAAACCATAATACATACGTGGAGTACTCCCGTGGCCGATGGGTTGGTCATCTTTACTGTCGATGATTCCGTCACCGTTCCAGTCTTCATATTTCAAATCACCAGGCATTAATGATTTGTTCCCGTTTCCATCTTGAATTGGTGAGTTCAAGATTTCTTCATAACTGGAGAATTGGCCGATGCAGACTTTACCCCATTGAATGTCTTTATAACGATCATTACTGTTATTCCGCCAGTTGTCATACATGTTTGCTGAAGCGGCACGCTCGACATGACGGTTGTAATTACGTGTAGTTGAGAAATTTCCTTTTATATCGTATGTAAAATCACCGATAGTGTTTCGATGTCCTAATACAATTTCAAAACCTTGTGTTTTATCTGAATTTAAATTTTCTTGTGGCAATGATTGCCCGAATGTTGTAGGTAAAGTCAAAACTCGAGTTGCTAATAATCCGTCACGTTTACGAATGAAGTAGTCGAATTCGGCATTAATTAAACCTTGTAAAATAGACGCTTCAAATCCAATGTTGGCAGTTGTTGATTCATACCAGGTCAGATTTGTATTTGGCATTCCTCTGTCTACTGCACCGTTAGTCAATCCTCCTGAACCAAGTACATAATTTCCGGAAGGATAAGTATATCCACTTAGATACTGATAGGCATCCAGATCGCCTTCATCTCCTACTTTACCGTATGATCCTCTGATTTTGAAGTTATCAACCATCGGTAGAGCTTCTTTGAAGAAATCTTCTTCTGACATTCTCCAACCTAAAGAAAATGCGGGGAAGAATCCCCAACGTTTATCTGGATCAAACTTATAAGATCCATCATAGCGGAAACTAAATTCAGCTAAATACTTGCCTGCATACGCATAATTGAGGCGACCAACTAATCCAGCATGAGCAGAAACTGAAGCTGTCCCATTGTTATTGATATTGGTTTTATCTCCAGCTCCTATTTGATCGATGGCTCCAATTGTAAATTGGCGATAAGCTTCGAGCCAATCTGTCCGGTCATTATAAAACTCCCATAAAACCAATGCACCTATATCATGTTTCCCAAATGTATTGGTGTAGTTTAATGATATTTGTCCATTAGGTTTAAAATAATTATCTGATCGTGTTGTTAATTCTGAAATAGTATGATTCCCACTTACATTATATGCATCATTGGCTGCATCATAGGTGTATTCTTCATATTCTTTATACCATTTACGGCTATATTTATTATTATAATCATATGAGAATAATGCTTTTGCTGATAATCCCTTTATCCAAGGAATTTGCCAATTCAAAGTAATTGAACCGTTAAATTCTCGGCGGTCTCGTCTGTCATAACCGACATTATCAATGTCAGAAAGATGAACCGGATTGCCTTTGTCTCCCGGATTCGACCAATAAGCCGGATTGTCATTTGCAAAGACGGAAAAAGTGGGTCTTGCCATCTGGATACTACGGGTAATAGGCTCAGCCTCATAAAATTTATTTCGTGTATCCAAACGGCCGCTTAATTGCAAGTCAATAGTAAAACCTTTGACAATTTCAGCACTGATGTTCGACCGCACATTGTATTTCTTATAGTCATAATCTTTTGATTTGAAAATGCCTTCTTGGTCCGTCATGCCTAAAGAAAAGTAATACTTGACTTTTTCTGAGCCTCCGGAAACACTTAAATTGTGATAAGTTGCAGGAGAAATATTACGAATTACTTCGTCATACCAGTCAGTTGTTCCTATTCCTTGACGGAATTGTTCTAATTGTTCATCGGAATAGGGAGCTGCGACACCAATGTTCTGTTGTGCCTCATTGTATAACATAGCATATTCATAACCGTTATAAAATTCCGGATAACGAGTAATATTTTGAATTCCAACATAACCATTATAATTGATTTTGGGTTTCCCTACTTCTCCTTTTTTTGTTGTGACCAAGATTACACCGTTTGCTCCTTTGAAGCCGTATACGGCAGCTGAAGCATCCTTAAGGATGCTTATCGATTCTATATCGTTTGCATCGATTTGTTTGAAATCGCGTTCAACTCCATCGACAATGACCAATGCGTCTCCAAAACCACGGATGTCGATGCTTGCATCATCATCACCTGGCGCACCGCTTCTTTGTACAGCACGTAATCCCGGTAATTTACCAGCTAAGGCATTACTGACATTTGGCGTTTTAACTGTTGCAATATCTTTTGCTTGAATAGATGCGACAGATCCTGTTACGGATGCTCTTTTCTGCACTCCGTAGCCGACAACCACCACTTCATCCAACGCCTGTGAATCTTCCGTCAACGTCACATTCACCGTCTTTTGGCCATTTACTGCAATTTCCTGTTCTTTGTAACCGATGTAGGAGATAACGAGGGTGGCGTTGGAGGCTACTTCTAAGGTGAAGTTACCGTTCATGTCGGTGATGGTTCCGTTTGTTGTTCCCTTTTCAACGATATTGGCACCGGCTACGGGACCTAATGCGTCGCTAACTACTCCGCTGACGGTGTGTTTAGCTTGTTGAGGCGCGGGTGTTCCGGCCGGCGACAAAACGATATAGGTACCTTGTATCTTGAACGATACGTCGTCACCTAACAAATTTTTCAGAACGTCTTCCAGCGAAGAGTTGTCTGCTTGCACGGAAACCTTGCGGTTTACATTTACGTTTTTGTTGTAGATAAACAACAGATTTGTCTGTTGTTCAATCTCGTTTAGGATGTTTTCTAAACGTACATTGTCTTTGTTTAACGTCACTCGTATGCTTTGAGAACTTACTGTCTCTGCCTGTACGCACATGGCACAAGAGATGAAAAACAGAGAAGTCGCCTTCAGAATGCGAGAGACACTCATTTCTTTTTTCTTCATGTTATTTGACTGAATATTAAAATGATATTGGTAATAGTAAAATTCTCACTGAATCCTTTTTCAAGGATTGTTGTTTTGTGTAAATCATTTGTCTGTTCTGTTTCATAGGCATTTTTTGTTGATTATTTGATATGTATTTCTGTTCCGTTTTCCCGTTCGAAAGTGAAGTGGGCGTCTTGTTGCAAAGCATGTAACGCGGCGTCGATACCGTCGGATATGCGCAACTTTCCACTGCAAGCATATTGGTCGAGACGGGAGTTTTCGATGATGATACGGACACCGAAGTTTTTCTCCAGTTCTTTCATCAACTCTTTGAATCGAATCTCTTTAAAGACGATAAGTCCTTCGCGCCAACTGTAAGGACTGAAATCGGTTATGGGAGTGACTTCCAGTTGGTCATCGTTCAAGCTGACGGCATTGTTGGGAGTCAGTAGGACGGATTCGTCCGGCTGTGATTTGTCGGTGACTTTCAGGCTTCCGCACATGAGGGCTGCAGAAAACTCATCATCTTCATAAGCCTCTACATTGAATTGCGTCCCTAAAACCTCTAATTCGCAACGGCCCGCATTTACCACGAATTTCTTGTCTGGATTTTTAGCAACATTGAAAAAGGCTTCCCCTTTTAATGTGACTTCCCGTTTTTTTGCGTCGAAAACCGTAGGATAGGAGAGTTCCGAACGGGCATTTAACCAGACGTGCGTTCCGTCTGCCAATGTTAGTTCAACTCGTTGTCCTGCCGGCACTTTGATGGTGTTGAACGCGATTGGCTCCGGTGTCTCAGATAGTCGGAATCCGTTTATTGAGTTCAGCGCGAAAAGTGCAATAATAACTGCTGCCGCAATGCCTCCGATCCACTTGAAAAGGGTAAATGATAACTTGTGTGCTGGTTGCTTGTAGAGCGTATCGTTTAGTTGAATCACATCGAACAGTGCCCGCTCGCGGAAGAATGTTTTCCGGTTTGCTTCGCTTTCGTTGACCCAACGGCGGATTTGGCTCAGTTCGCTACTTGTCGCCTTTCCGCTGAATAATTTATGTAGTAACTTTTGTTCCATTTTTTCCGTTTCTATATATAAGGGCGAATCAGGAAGGAAATACCCTAACGAGAAAATGAATTTTTTTCAAGATTTTTATTGGAATGTTTTTCCCCTTTGTTTCGCAAAAAGTTTCCTGCCGAAGAAACAAAAGTTTCCCCGCAGGGGCACAAAAGTTTCTTGCCAGTGAAATTTTTGTTTCGCCTTGGAGAAAATTCTGAAACTTTTTCACGAAAAAAACGTTCTTCCGGAGCGTGGCATCGGGGCGTTTGGATTTTACCATGTAAATGAGTGGATATATTCCGTTTCGTTTCCGGCGGCGTCTCGGGCGGATAGTTTCAGGGTGTGTTTGCCTTTCGGGAGGCGTTCGCGGTCGAAGCGGTAGGTAATGACGGAACGGCTGTTCATCTCAAACAGGGCATACTGTCCGTCGATTTCCCCGCGATACGATTGGATGCCGCTTAGGTCGTCCGAGAGGCGGAAGCGGAATTGTTTTTGCTTGTTCCAGTTGGCTTTGCCGATAGGGGTGATGGTCGGTTTCTTTCGGTCTTGGGCGATTGTATAGCTGCCCAGCTCCCGGATGTCGGCATGTATCCAGCCGTTGTGATAGGTTCCGCCCAGCCATGAACGGCGACCGTTTTGGATGCGGACGATGCCATATTGCTGTTTGTCGGGCAGCGTGTCGGTTTGCAGGTGGAGTGAAAGCCGGGCGCTTTGATGCAGGGCGACAGGATGGTCGTGCAAGATGTGTGTGGCAGCTAATGCCGTGCTGTCTGCATGGACGGCGTAATGGAACAAGAGGTCGTTATACAGGTTCCCTTTGGGGATAAACAGGCGAATTCCTTTGGCTCCGAAGCGGTTGTCTGCGTACCAATAGAAGGGCTCCCGTCCTTCGGTTTCCGGCTCCGGAATGGGTTGTTCTTTGCCTTGAATGGGGATGGTAAGTGTCGTCGTGTTGCCCAGTGCGTCAGAAAGCGTGTAGGTGAGGTGATACAACTTTTCTTCGTCGATGTGAACCACTCCCCCGTCGCGAGATTCGATAAAGGGCAGGCGGTTGCCGGGTTCGACAAAGCTGCGCATGTAGAAAGAGCGGTGTTCTTTCCATTCCTCATAGTCGACATAGCTGTTCAGGAAACGGGTGTCGGCAAAGGCAAAGCGGGTCAGGTCGCTGTGGTAGATGATTTGGCTGTCTGCTTGTAGTGTAATTTCTTTCACGCCGTAAATGTTGGAGGTGTTGTCCATATAGTCGTAGGCTTTGACGGCCAAGCCGATTTCGCCCCATGCGTGGATGGGAGCCGGGTTTGGCTTCGTCGCTTCCCATTTCATTTTCTTTCCACTACCGTTGACAACTCCTTTGCCCGCGATTGGGCAGACCAGAATGCCTTGTATGCGTGGCGGACGGGTGTCGGCGATTTGGTCGGCAAAATAGGGAATCGGGTCCATGATGTCCTCGCTTTCCGTGTCGCGCACTTCAAAGTGGAGGTGCGGGCCGGCGGAGCTGCCGGTGTTGCCGCTGTAAGCGATGATGTCACCTTTTTCGACGGGGAATTGTTCGGGGGAAAGGGGGAAATCGACCCGGAAACGTTCTTGTTCGTATTGTTGCTCTTTGACGTATCGGGCAATGGCGGGCGCGAACCGTTGCAAGTGGGCATAGACGGTGGTTGTCCCGTCGGGATGATTGAGATAAAGTACGTTGCCATATCCCCACGGGCTGACGCCGATGCGCGAGACGTAACCTGCTTGTACGGCGTGAACCGGCTTCCCTTCCGTCCCTTGCGTCTTGAAGTCAATGCCGGAATGGAAATGATTGTTTCTCAGTTCTCCAAAGTTCCCGCTTAACAGGATGGGGAAGTCGAAAGGTTGACAGATGTTTTGTGCACTTATCCATTGTGTGAAAAAGAGAAAGATGCATATATAAAAGTTATTCATGTTTCAAACAAATTATTTCGGACAAAAGTAGTCATTTATTCTGATAGAAGAAAGTCAACTACGAGCGGCAGGTGGTCACTGAATCCGCCTTCGTATTTGAATCCGTAATAGGAGCGGAAGGGACGTTCGCCGCGCCATGTCTTGTCCGGCGTTAAGAGGAAAGAGGGAGCGAAGATGCGCGGACTGCCCGGGACGAGGTGCATGGCTGCGGTCGTGTCTGCCAGCGAAGCGGAGATGATGATTTGGTCCAGTTGGCTCCATTCGCCCTGATATTTATGGCTTCCGGAGGCCGTAGCAAAGAGGTTGTACAGGCGTAAAAACGGCTCGGCAACCGTTTGGAAACGGGTCGGCAGCGAATCTGTGGCGGGTCGGCGACAATTTTCCAACGGCTCGGCACCTAATTTTTCCCGGATGCTGATGTCGTTGGGCGTGTCGTTAAAGTCGCCCATGATGAGGATGTGGGGCGTGGGGCGGAGAGCGTGAACCGAGTCGCAGAGCGTGCGTAGCGTGTGGGCGGCATCGAAGCGGTCGGCCTCGCTCTCCTTTTCTCCTCCGTAACGCGACGGGAAGTGGCAGACGAAGATGTCGAGCCGGTCACCGCTGAGAACGTTTCCCCAGACGTGCAGAATGCGCCGGCTTTGTTTGTGTCGGCGGCGTGTGAATCGGATGGGATGTTCGGCGTGTCCGGCATAGCGGAACTTGTCTCGTTGGTAAAGGAGGGCGACGTTGATGCCCCGTTTATCGTCGCCGTGCGTCATACAGAAGCGGTAGTGTTGGTGGCGGAGCGGCGTGTGGTTGACGAGGCGGTACAAGACAGAATCGTTTTCCACTTCACAAAGCCCGACGAGTGCGGGTGTGTCCCATTCGCCTGCGGCGGTAATCACTTTGGCAATTTGTTGCAGTTTGTGGTAATAACGGCCGTTATGCCAATAGCGATTGCCGTTGGGGAGAAAGTCGTCGTCTGCGGTTGCTGGGTTGTCTTGCGTATCAAATAGGTTCTCGACGTTGTAACTCATCACGCGGAAAGGTATTTGCCCCTCTGCCCAGCAGAAAGGGTAAAGCAGGGATAACAGGATACATAGAAAGGATTTGGTCATCATTGGTTTGTTTGCGTTTATTCGGTCTCTTCGGGCACAAATTCGTAGGCACCGATGTCGGGAGCATTGTTCGTCAGTCGGTCTACACCGTAACGGTCAGTCGGGTATTGCCGGGCAATGTCGATATCTGCCTGTCCTACGCCCAAAGTTGTTGCCGAGTCGGGACGGAAATCGAAACGGTATTGGTTGGCTTCGCCGCCCGTCAGCCGGAACGAGGGACTGGTTTCGGTGAACAAGACCGATTCGAACCGGTCGCTTTGCTCGCCGACGGATTTAATCACGCAGTGGTTGAAGCGGTAGTCGAACGTGACGGTATTGTCGGCCAACAAGTATAATTCTCCTTCCAGCGGGTCACTTCCGGCAGAGAAACTACCGTCGATGATGCAGTTGTCGAACGTCGCCGTAAGCGGATAGCCTACATCGTTATTATTGTTCGACATCGTTAGGCAAGGCGTTGTCCGTCTTTGCAGCGTCATGTAGTTGGCCAATGTGCAGTGGGTAAATTGATAATTCCCTCCGCTTAGGATGACGACACCGCCACCTGCGTTTGTCAGCTCCGTATTCGAGACCTCGATGTGGCAGTTGAAGGCAGAGAAGATGTTTTCTCCCATGTTGGTAATCTGCGAGTTGGTGAGTTCCAACTTGCGCGTGTCGGGCGTACTTTGTTCGAAGCTCAGCCCGCTTATTCCGTTCCGGACAATCACGTTGTCCATACGGTTCCCATAGCTTTCCGCACTAAAGAAAATGCCACCCCATTGCGACGGTGTACGGTCGTAGGGCAAGACATCATTTAGGATAAAGTCCAGTCGGTCACCCCTGAACAGAATCGGTTGTTCGCGCGTGCCTTCCGCCAATAAAGTGCCGTGTACCAATATATTGGCGTCGTCGTGCATATAGAAGATAGCACCCGGCTCGATGCGGAGCGTGGCTTCGGGAGCAATCACCAGACTGTCATAAATCAGATAAGGACGTTCGGTCGTGAGCAATGTGTCTTGTGTGAGAGTCAGTCCGTGCCGGTAGAGATTCACATTTTGCCCATAGGCTTCGAGGCGGACACTTTGCCGTACACCGTTGGTGGTGAACAAGACAGAGTCGGCGATTAACAGTGGCTGATTGGATTCGTTCGGGTCAACAGTCACTTCCACGAATACATACATGCTGTCGTTCGCCGCGATGCGCAGGTCTTGGAAGTAATCGCCCCGCCGGCCGTCTACATTGATGCGGAAGCCGCTCTCTTCGCCGCTTGCGAGCATGACTTCGCCAATGAGGAGCGGTTCGTTGTTGCGGTTGTAGACCATAAACTCTTTCGTGGCGGAACCGATGGTGGTGAAAACCGTATCGAAAGAGAGCGTATCCATAGAGAAACTCAGCTGGTGGTTGGGATTGGTCGAATAGTTCTCGTCCAGCCCGTCGCATGACAACAGGTTGAGTGCTATGGAAAGCAACAAGAGCAATGGCGCGACGATGTGTTTCATATCTGTCTGTTCAATCTTCAAGTTTGTGAGCTGCTTGCTCGGTTGTAATCGCAGAATTGCGCGATAGGAACCTTGCAACGCCTCAGATAATAAGCTGAGGCGTTCTAAGGTTTCCTTATTGTTGTAAACGGAAAAACGACCGTTTTATTTTGCCGGAATGCTCTTTAATAGTTCAAGCAGGTGCGACCACCAGAGACCTACGGTATCAATCTGTATCCGCTCGTTGGGCGAATGGACGTCGCGCAGCGTCGGGCCGAACGAAATCATGTCCAGATAGGGATACTTTTCGAGGAACAGGCCGCATTCCAGCCCGGCATGGATGGCTTTGATTTGCGGCTCCTTGTCGAACAGGTGCTTGTAGGTTTCTTGCGCCACTTTCAGGATTTCCGAATCCGGATTAGGAGCCCATCCTGGATAGCCGTCGCCGTGTGTCACGGTGGCTCCGGCCAGCTTGAAGACGGAAGCCACTTGGTTGGCAATCATCTCCTTGCACGATTCGATGGAGCTGCGCTGACTGGTACCGACCAGTATCGTGTTGTCTGTTCCCATTTTGACGGAGGCTAAATTGGTGGAGGTCTCGACCAAGCCTTCGATGTCGTGGCTCATGCCGATTACGCCATGCGGACAGGCGTGCAGTGCCCAGATGACTTTTTCTGCCCATGCCGGAGCGAGGCAGGTTGCCGGGCGTTCGACGGAGGTCATTGAAATCTGTACATTCGGGTCTATATGTTTCAATTCGTTTTCGATGTCGGCGGTGTAATGGTTCAGCAAGATGCGCACCGTCTCTTTGTCTTCCGGGTAAAGCCCGATAATAGCGTGTGCTTCGCGAGCGATGGCATTGCGCAGGTTTCCGCCGTTGATCGAGCAGAGGGCAAAGTCGGTTTGCGCTTGCAACAGGTAGAGGAAGCGCACCAATACTTTGTTGGCATTCCCCAGTCCTTTGTGGATTTCACCTCCCGAGTGACCGCCGTTCAGCCCTTTCACCTCGATGGAGAAATAGTGCATGTTAGGATTGGTCTCGTGTGCCTCATAGTGGAACAGGGCCTGCGTGTCCTTTCCCCCGGCACATCCGATGAAGATTTCCCCTTCGTCTTCGCTGTCCAGATTCAGCAGGATAGTACCGGTCATGAAACCTTCTTGGATATTTTTAGCTCCGGTCAATCCGGTTTCTTCATCCACGGTAAAAAGACATTCAATCGGGCCATGTTCAATATTGTCGGAGGCTAAAACCGCAAGCTCGGCAGCAATTCCGATACCGTTGTCGGCTCCGAGCGTCGTGCCGTTGGCATGCAACCAATTTCCTTCGACAATCGTTTCAATGGGATCATTCTCGAAATCGTGTACGGTTGCGTTATTTTTCTCGCAAACCATATCCATGTGGGATTGTAGGATGACGGTCGGCAGGTTCTCCTTGCCCGGCGTGGCCGGTTTGGACATCAGGATATTGCCGGCGGCATCTTTTTTTATGGCGATTTTGTACTGGTTGGCGAACGATTCGAGAAATTGAATCATTTTCCCCTCCTTTTTGGATGGGCGGGGCACTTGCGTAATCTGATGGAAGAACTTCCAGACGATTTCAGGTTTTAAATCTGTTATATTCATAATGTTACAATATATTATAGATGTTGCGATATCGTTAATTCTCTCATTTGAAATCGAACAGGGTATGAAAAAAAGTACAATTAAATCCTAAAAACAGACTTTTTATTCGCGTAAACCCTTATATTTGCGTCCACAAATATAGAGAGAAAATGCTAACAACGTTATTTATTACGGTTTTAATTCTTGTTATATGCGTCGCTTTGATGAGCGTAAAGGTGCTGTTAAAGCGAGGAGGGACGTTTCCCAATATGCACATTGAAAGTAATGCAGCATTACGGGAAAAGGGGATTTGTTGTGCCAAGACGCAACATAGACAGGAAAATATGCGTAAGAATCTCTATGAGCGTATAAAGGAATTAGAAAATAATTAATTAAAGATTTAATTTACACTTTATGAAGAATATAAACTACGTAATCAATGGTGTACTCGCAGTCGCTGTTGTCATTCTTTTTGTGATGCAGTTTTCCGGTAAGAAAGAATCTACAGTTGCTCCTGCTTTCACCGCAAAAGGAGATTCGACGGTGCAGCGACTTCCTGTTGCTTATGTGAATGTGGACTCTCTTTTGCAAAATTACAATTACTCGAAAGACTTGAATGAACGTATTATCCGGATGCAAGAAGATGTCCGGCTGGATCTCAATCAACGTTCGAACTCTTTGCAGACGGAAGTGAACGATTTTCAGCGCAAGTTGCAAGCCAATGCGTTTCTGACGCAGGAGCGGGCACAGCAAGAAAACGACCGTTTGATGAAGAAGCAGGAAGAGTTGCGGACTTATGCTGCGCAGAAAGATCAAGAACTGGCTGCCAAGCAAATGGAGCTGAACGGACAGTTGCGCGATACGATTGTCGCTCAGTTGAAGGTGTTCAATCAGTCGAGAGGTTATCAGATTATCTTTAGCAATACTTTAGGCGACAATATTTTATTGGCAGATCCCGTTTATGATATTACGGCCGAATTTTTGGAAGTCTTGAATAAGAATTATGCACCTGTAAACAAATAAAAGGCGGAAGCCTGAATACATAAAAACGGGTCGGCAGCGGAAATTTTCCGCTGCCGACCCGTTTTTATTTGTTGCCGTCTGAAAATGATTTTTCTTACCTTCTTTTTTTGCCTTTTTGCTTACGGAACCAAAAGTAGTAACCGGTGACGGCGAAAATGGCGCCAAGCAAAGAGACGAGGCAACTGAGGATGCGTGTCGTCAATCCTCCCCATGTTCCTACGTGGACCGAATAAATCCATCCCCGAATCTTACCCGATTTAGGCAGGTCGCGATAGAGCTGCATGCCGGTTATTTCACCCGTTTTTGGGTCGAAAGTGTAGTTGTCGCTTCCTCGCGTGTTGCCGTAGCGTGCGTAAGAGACGCTGGCTTTACCGTCTTGCAGGGTGATGGAATTGTAACGCGGATAACGTGATTGCAGTTCGGCAAGGACTGTACTCCATTGCGTGTAATCGGGTTTTCCCGCCGGGCGTTTGTTTTTTCCCGAAGGGGATGCCTTCTTCTCTTGTCCTCCGGCAGTGGTTTCGACTCCAAAAGCGGCATAGAACGCGTTGCGGTACCAGCCGAACGACCAGGTCAATCCCGTCAATGTCAAGGCAAGCAGTAACAGCGTGGCGTAGAACCCGCCGGATACATGTAGGTCATAGAAGAAACGGAACCACCCTTTCCGTGTTTGGATTTTCAACCGATTGTGTAACATCTTTCGGTTGCGGGGCCACCAGATGGCCAGTCCGCTGAGAAGGATGACTGCTAAGGCCAGTGTGGCGTACCCCACAAGGTTTTTCCCCCACGAGAAGCTACCGTCGCGCTTGTAGGTATCGAGCAGCCAGCGGTGGAGGCGCATTGTCTGCATGAAGAAGCCTTGCCCGTCGTCCACGCCTGTCAGCTTACCTGTGTAGGGGTCGATAAAAGCGGCGGCTTTCTTGCCAGGCAACACGACTTGGTAGGTACGTTCCGGGTCGGGGAAGACGCGTAGTCCATTGATTGGGATGGAATCGGGGAGTTGTTTCCGCGCTGCTGCCATGAGTTCGGCAGGAGGCAACGGCTCTCCCTTTACTTCCTCGACATAGTAGCGGGTGGGATAGCAAAGCTGCATGATCTCATTTTCAAACACCAAGATTGCGCCCGTCAGACAGACGAGCGCAATGATGATGCCGAAAGGAATCGATAGCCAGAGATGAAGTTTGGCAAAGAGTTTTCTCATCGTTCCTATGGCTTAATCTTGAGAAACTTGGTAGGTCAGCTTGCCGATACCGGTGATTTGTGTGGCTTCAACCTCCAGCCCTTTGGTGGCCGTCGCGTTGGTCGGGTCGATGCGATAGATGGCAGGGTTGCCGTCGGTCGGCGTGACGGCTACGTAGGCGATGCCGTTCTCGACGAAAGGCGTGTTGCCGAAGCTCGAGACATTGTCGGGCAGTCCTGTTACGTAGGTCAGCTGTTGGTTTTCCGCCTTGAAGACCGCCATCTCGGTGGCTGCGAATCCGCTCTCGGTCAGCGGCCGGTCGTACATCAACATTAGGAAGTAGTCGTCCGTGATGGGCCAGACGCGCAGGAAACTGCGTCCGTCGCTCTGCGCCTCAATATTGCAATAGTAGTCATCAAAGTCTTCTGTTCCGGCTGGTATACGTACGACACCGGCAGGTAATGTTGTCTGCTGGCGCACATCGCTCATCGTCTTGGCATAGGAAGGCGAGAATACATAGATGTCACCATTGTCTGCCTCCCAAATCATCTGGTAATACTGCGAACGGTTTCGACCGGCGGCATAGCTGATGCGGTCAGTCTTGATTAATGTCTTGCTTGTCAGTGTCTCGTCGTCAAAGATTGCAACCCAGCATTCGTTCGGGTATTGCGTCCATTGCAGTTCGTCTTTATCATACGAGCCGCTTCCCTGTCCGCCGCTCTCCGTCTTGATGAGGTCTTCATTGCCGGGTAAGACCCATTTGTAGTTACCCGCCTCGTCGCGCTGCATACAGCCATATTGGCTGAGCCCCATCGGAACGGCGGCACTGTATATTTTGCCTTCATGCTGCAAAAGTCCGGAGAGCGTGACATATTCGCCATTGCCAAGGAAGTTTTCTGAGAGATAGGCTGAGTCGGTCGTGCTGTTGGTCGAGCTTTTTTCCGCGTCTACATCCAAGTAGGAGATGAGGAAGGACTGGGGAACATAACCGTTCTCGTCCGCCCATTCGGTCGGGCCGTCGCCGGTAGAGGTGGTCATGATGTAGTTGTCATACGTCCCGTAGGTGGTGAAGCGGCGAATGGTGTATTCGATTGCCCGTTTTTCCATTGCGCTATCGGCGTTCAAGACGAAAGAACCGGTTGTTCCACCGTTCCCGTCGTTGTATTGCAGGCCGTAAAGGTATTGGTCGCCGAAGAATATCCACTGTGTTGCCCCGTCGTTGACCAGTCCGTTACCCAGTGCTGAGACGGTACCGTTGTCTATCGAGGAGGAGGTGAGCAGTGTGTGGGTCGTGTTGCTCGAAGCCGTCGTCGAAGTCGCGATGACGTAGCGCGAGAAGTCTTCGAGGGTTGCATCACTATTGTTGTCTCCGCCGCCGGGCAGCGGGTCGTCACTACATGCGATAAACATCATCCCGCCGCCTGCAAAAAAGGCGACGCTCATTGCTAAAAGCTTCAAGTTGTTCTTTCTCATATAATTATACTGTTTTATTTGTTGTTTATTATTATTTGCTGAAATACACGAGGTTAGTTTCCGAAATATACCCGCACTTTCCCGTAGAACGCCCGTCCTGCCTTCTGAAGGCTGAAATTGTCATACAGGTTTTCATCCGTGAAATTCCTACACTCAAAAGAAAGGTTGTACCGTCCCCCGTCTATGCTGTAAGAAAGGGAGAGGTTGTGCGAGAACTGGTCGGGCACGATGTAGTCGGCGGTGCTGCTGCCGATGACCTCCGTG
>CALUTX010000014.1 GCA_944323815.1 uncultured Parabacteroides sp.
TTCAGGCAATAAGCAGGTAAAAAACAAGGAAATCATACCTGTAACTATTCTTCAGCCTACGACGGTAGATTTACCTCGTTCTTATGTCGCCGATATTCAGGCCATCCAGTTTGTTGAAATCAAAGCTAAAGTAGAGGGTTTTGTCCAGCAGGTACTGGTTGACGAAGGTCAGTTGGTAAAAAAAGGTCAGCCCATGTTCCGCCTGAACTCGGAAAATTACCTGGAAGTGCTGAAGGCTGCCGAAGCCAACCACAAGCAGATGCAGGCAGAGTTGGAAATGGCAAACTATGAAACGGAACGTGTACAGCGGCTGGTCAACAAGCATATCATTTCGTCTATCCGTCTGGACCAGGTCAAGCGCGAGCGCGAAGTGGCACGTATGAAGGTGGAACAGGCACGTGCCGAGATGCAGCGGGCACAGATGGAGTATTCGTACACTACGATTACGGCTCCGTTTACGGGATATGTAGACCGCATTCCCTATAAGGTAGGCAGTCTGGTCAATCCGGAAAGTTTGCTTACTACAGTGAGCGACATATCCGAAGTATTTGCTTATTACAAGGTAAACGAAAGCGAGTATCTTCGTTTGAAACGTGCTCAATTAAACGGGGAGGACTTACAGCAGTTGGATAATGTGGAACTGGTCTTACCCGACGGTTCGGTGTATCGCCATAAGGGAAAGCAGGAAACGGTGGAAGGAGACTTTGAGCGGGGAACCGGTTCGATTGCTTTCCGTGTACGCTTTCCCAACCCCGACGGTCTGCTGAAGCATGGAGTTACAGGTAAGGTACGGCTGATGACACACATGAAAGATGTATGCCTGATTCCGCAGAAGTCTACGTTCGAAATTCAGGACTTTACATATGTCTATCTGTTGAATGAAGAAGGTCAGGTGCAGGTACGCAGTTTCAATCCGATAGAGCGTTATCACAACTATTATGTAACACAGGACTTGGAACCCAATACCGCGATTGTGTACGAGGGAGTGCAGATGGTGAAAGACGGGATGCACATCAAGGCAGATACCATTCCCTTTGAGGAAGTGAGACAGGAACTGAAGTTGAACTCTTTACACAGATAATGGCTTATGTTTAAACTATTTATTCGCCGTCCGATACTTTCGGCGGTCATATCGGTCATTATTGTGTGTCTGGGAGCACTGGCACTGGTGTCGTTGCCTATTACACAGTTTCCGGACATTGTACCTCCTTCGGTAACGGTTACCACCCGCTATACGGGAGCCAGTGCCGATGTAATGGCGAAGACGGTAGCCACCCCTCTGGAGCGTGCCATCAACGGTGTACCGGGCATGACCTATATGACTACCGTATGTACCAACGACGGAATGTCGCTTACTACGGTTTACTTTAAGGTAGGGACCGATCCGGATGTGGCAGCCGTGAATGTACAGAACCGTGTAACGACCGTACTCGATGAGCTTCCCGAAGAAGTGATCCGTGCCGGAGTGGTAACGGAGAAAGAGGTAAACAGTATGCTGATGTACCTCAATGTATACAGTACCGATACTACACATACCGAGAAGTTTGTCTACAACTTTGCCGATATCAATGTGCTTCGCGAGTTGAAGCGTATTGATGGAGTAGGGTTGGTAGAGATAATGGGTAGTCGCGACTATGCGATGCGTGTATGGCTGAATCCCAGCCGTATGGCGGCATACAACATGGTTCCTCAGGATGTAACCGAAGCCATCCGTCGGCAGAATATTGAGGCTGCTCCGGGAAAAACCGGTATCAGTTCTGATAAACTTCCCCAGCAGTTGCAGTATGTATTGCAGTATACAGGTAAGTTCAGCACTCCCGAGGAATACGGAGAGATTGTGTTGAAGGCATTGCCCGACGGCTCTTTGCTGCGTCTGAAGGATGTGGCAACCATTGAATTCGATTCGGAGGATTACAACATGGTATCGATGACAGACGGTCGTCCTTCTGCTTCCATTATGATCAAGCAGCGTCCCGGTTCGAATGCCCGTGAAGTCATCGAGAACATCAAGCAACGTATGGAAGAAATCAAGGAAAGCAGTTTTGCACCGGGTATGGACTACAACATAGCCTACGATGTATCCCGTTTCCTCGACGCGTCCATCTGGTCGGTGATGAAGACGCTGATTGAAGCCTTTCTGTTGGTATTCGTAGTAGTATATATCTTCCTGCAGGATTTGCGTTCTACGCTGATTCCTGCCATTGCGGTGCCGGTATCGCTTGTCGGTACGTTCTTCTTTATGCAGATGTTGGGTTTCTCCATCAATATGCTGACCCTCTTTGCACTGGTACTTGCCATCGGTATTGTGGTGGATAATGCCATTGTGGTGGTAGAGGCTGTACACGTGAAGATGCACGAAGAAAAGCTTTCTCCCTATCAGGCATCGGTGGCAGCCATCAAGGAAATCGGTGGGGCGATTATTGCCATTACACTGGTGATGTCGGCGGTATTTGTGCCGGTAGGGTTTATGGAAGGAACAGTGGGTATTTTCTATCGCCAGTTCTCGCTTACGCTGGCAGTGGCGATTGTGATTTCGGGTATCAATGCCTTGACCTTGTCGCCTGCCTTGTGTGCGCTGCTTTTGAAGCCGGCAGGACAGGGACGGAAGAAGGCAACTTGGCTGCGTAAGTTCTTTATTTGGTTTAACCGCCGTTATGACCGCTTTGAACGTAATTACCATTTGGGACTACATAAATATCTGGGACGCAAAGTCTTTACCTATGCCACGTTACTCCTGTTCCTGCTGGCTACTTATGGTATTAATCTTGTATTGCCTTCCGGGTTTATTCCCAATGAGGATCAAGGTATGATTTATGTGAATGTGGATGCACCTCCGGGAGCTACCGTAGAGCGTAGTGAGAAAGTACTGAACCAGATTCAGGCAGCATTGCTTCCTTTCGATGAAATAGAAAGTATCTCTACATTGGCGGGATATAGTCTGATGACAGAAACAGAAGGAGCCAGCTACGGGATGGGTATGATTAACCTGAAACCCTGGAGCGAACGAGAGCAGACGGTAGACGAACTGATGCAGGTATACAAGGAGCGTACTTCTCATATCAAGGATGCCGACATTCAGTTCTTCCTTCCTCCTTCGGTACCGGGATTCGGTAATGCAAGCGGTTTCGAGTTGCGCTTGCAGGACAAGACGGCAGGCGACTTCCACGACTTTGCCGAAGTGGCAAATGAACTGGTAGAGAAACTGAATGCAGACCCTCGCCTGCAGGGAGTTACTTCGGGCTTTAATCCCAATTTCCCTCAGTATCTGCTGAAAGTGGACTTGGCAAAGGCCGCCAAGTTGGGAGTTGATCTGGACAAGGCGATGGAAACCCTTCAGGCTTATATCGGAAGTTTCTATTCTTCCAACTTTATCCGTTTCGGGCAGATGTACAAGGTGATGATTCAGGCATCGCCCGAATACCGTATGAATCCGGAAGACCTGTATCGTCTGTATGCCAAGAATAACGACGGCAATGTAGTGCCTTATTCTAACTTTATGACAATGGACCGTGTGTTTGGTCCCAGCCAGATAACCCGTTACAATATGTTTACTTCCGCTTTGATTACGGGCGAAGGTGAAGGCGGTGTCAGCTCGGGTGAGGTAATCAAGGCGGTAGAAGAAATCAGCAAGGAAGTGCTTCCGCGCGGTTACGATGTGGAATGGTCGGGAGTTACCCGCGAAGAAAAAGACTCAGGTGGACAGACTGTGCTGATTTTTGGTATCTGTCTGCTGTTTGTCTACCTGTTGCTGGCTGCCCAGTATGAAAGTCTGTTGTTGCCTTTCCCGGTGATCCTGTCGTTGCCGGCCGGTATATTCGGCTCTTATTTCTTCTTGCAGGTAGCCGGACTGGAGAACAACATTTATGCGCAGGTAGCACTGGTGATGCTTATCGGTCTGTTGGGTAAGAATGCGATTCTGATTATTGAGATGGCGAATCAGTACCGTCAGTCGGGACTGAATGTGCTGGATGCAGCGATAAAGGGAGCGGTGAGCCGTCTGCGTCCTATCCTGATGACTTCGTTTGCCTTTATCTGCGGTTTGATTCCTTTGTTGGCAGCAACCGGTGCCGGAGCATTGGGGAACCGTTCTATCGGTACGGCGGCTGCCGGAGGAATGTTTGTGGGGACCTTCATAGGAATCTTTCTGGTTCCCGGATTATATATCATATTTGAAACATTGTCTGCCCGTATGGGAGGCAATAAAAAACGTTACGAAGATGAAGAAATACCGAATGTATAAATTAATTCTGTTTGTCGTTGTTACTTTGATGTTGGGGGGGTGTAAGGCACCTTCCCTGACATTGGAGGAACAGGTGAACTTGCCGGATGTGATTGCCGGAGACACAGCCGATACCTTGTCTTTGGCTTCCGTATCCTGGAAAGAGTTCTTTCCTGATACGTATCTGGTAGCCTATATTGATACAGCCTTGGCCCGAAACTATACATTCTTGCAGACTCTGGAACAAGTGTCTGTCGCTCGCGAGCAGTTGCGTATCCGCCGGGGAGCATTGTTACCCGAAGTCTCTTTGGGGTTGCAAGGGGGAATAGAGCGTTTTGGTGAATATACTATGGACGGAGTGGGAAATGCTACGACCAATACGCCCGACTTGGAGAAAGACAAGCATATCCCCGATCCATACCGGAGTTTGAGCTTAGGATTGGGATTCCAATGGGAAATCGATGTATGGGGAAAGCTGACTGATAAGAAACGTGCGGCAGCCATGCGATGGATGAAATCGGTAGAAGCGCAGCAACTGGCACAGACCATGCTGGTGTCTGAAGTGGCTTCTCTGTATTATCATCTGATTGGACTCGACAAGAAATGTGTTGTCTTGGAAGAGGAAATAAAGAAGACACGGGAAGCGCATGAACTGACTAATGAATTGATGAAGGAAGGGGAAGTATCCCGTCTGTCGGTCAACCAGTTCCTTTCCCGTCAAATGAAGTTGGAAGAGATGTTGCTCGATACCCGTCAGCAGGTGGAAGAAGTGGAGCGTTTGTTGGCGTTACTGATGGGAAAATTGCCTTTTCCTATCAAGCGTATCTCGTTTGATGAATTGCATGGCTACCAATATCCTGCTTCGAAGGGTATTCCGGTGAGTCTGTTATTGCACCGTCCGGATGTGAAGGCGGCAGAATTGGAACTGTTTGCCTCAAAATCGGATGTGAAGGCAGCCCGGAAAGCATTTTTTCCCTCTTTGTCTTTGGGCGGAGCCGGTGGTTTCAGCGCTTTCGATCTGGACAAGTGGTTCGTTTCTCCGGCTTCGTTGGTTTACAACCTGGCAGCAGGCATCACAGCCCCTATCTTCAAGCGTCATGAAATACGTGCCTTGTGGAATGAGGCGAAAGCCAATCAGCGCATTGCCTTGTTGGAATACCATCATATCGTGTTGAAATCTTATCAGGAGATTGCCAATCTACTCAGCGCTTCTGCACAGATGGAGAAACGTAAGCAGTTGAAGGACGAAGAAAGTCGTGTGCATCATCGTTCGATTGAGTATGCAAACGAACTCTTCAAGACTGGTTTTGCCAGTTATCTGGATGTGCTGTCGGCCGATGAACGCTATCTGGAGTGCGAACTGGAGCGAATTACCCTCACGGTAGCCTATTGTCAACTTCACACACAACTATATCGAGCACTGGGAGGAGGACAGTTCTGAAAATAGAATTGAAGTTTAATGTGATAAAAAAAGTTGTGCCAATGGTGAAATGCACCCCAAAAGTTTTCTCTCTAACTTTTGGGGTGCATTTCATCCCAATCACAACCTCTTTTTATGTCTGCTTTATATGCAGTGTCATTATATATTTTCTTGTCATATAGTACGGTTTATTGTCTTCGCGAGTATATTGATCTTTGAATATTGCTTCTACCTATACCTTATTGTCGGTTTAGCTGTTAAAAGAAACTTTTATGTACGGAGGTTACAGAGCCTATACTTTTGTTGTACACTGCTACATGCGGTCAAGGGTAAGATTGCATGTACAATGGATTGACAAAATTTGGAACAGACAGCACAAAGTCACATGATATGATTATAAAGACTGAATCAGAGGTTATAAAAGTCCTTTTCAAAAATTTCATGTTAAAATAGTAAGATAAAAATGGTGTACGAGATGATTATAAACAGCCATTTTCATGTGTCATTTTATTATTTAAAGAAATTTACTGAATATCCCTTTATACAGAGTTTGGAGTTTTACCAGTTCAGTTCTCAAATCTTTTCGTATCTTGGCTGACTGTATAAGTTATGCATTCTGGTCGGTTCTTCCTTCAAATCATATAATTCCTATTCATTGATGTCATTGTAGAAATGGATGAATTTGTAATGGTCTGTACGTACGTCATGCACGTTGGCTTTCCAATCAGCCAATGCTCATGTTCATTATCAGATTGGGAAATTCCCCTCCTTACGTATGGTAGAAACACATCACTCCCAACAACCGTACTACTTACTATACGTTGACACGTGCAGAGTCCGGTAATCCCCCCAAAAAAAGAACAATTGTATCATCTGAAGAGTGACATCGAAGAAACAAATAATGCAGCCTCTTAATATCCTGAAAAAGTGACAGCTTTTAAAAGACTGTTGGAGAGAAAAAGGAGGCTGGATATTGGGGTATTGTCAAGTGAGTCAATATTCACTAATGGAAATCTGAGGAAAATCAGGATTTTTTACAAAGGTTCTCTCATTGTATGAACACTTGATTATTTTGTTTACCCCTATATACATGTAGGAGTTATAGTCCGTACCGTTTTTCATTCCGCTACGGGCTATTTGTTATCATTACGACAACAGTTTGTCAATCATTGACTGTAACTGCGACATATCGCAATATTGATTGTTTCCACCGGTCTCTTTCGCCTTCAGCAAGAGCGGACGGAGCAAAAGGGCGATAAACGTGGACTATGCCAAAGATGCATTCGGGTACGAACTGAAGGAACTGCTGGAGGCCTGTACCATCGAGCAGGATGATGCGTTCAAGGTCATAGAAAGGTATGACACGCCGGACACGTTCCATTTCATAGACCCGCCTTATGTCGGGCGCAACATGGGGCATTACGCCGGGATGTTTAACGAAGAAAACCTGCACGACCTGCTTGAGCTTCTGACCGGCATACAAGGCAAGTTCATGCTGACGATGTACCCCGACAGCCTGATATCGCAATATGCGGAAATGTCCGGCTGGCAGATACACGAGGTGGAAAGGCTGGTCGCCGCTTCAAACCCGAACAACACCAAAAGGCGCAGGCAAAGCGAGTGGATGGTATGCAACTACGCACCGCCGCAAGGCAACATATGCACACAAAAGAAACATTATTTTCATTCCTATAAACCATCGGATACATACATTCAGATTATCTTCACGAAAAGATATTTGAAAATTATAAATAAAAAAGCATTCTTTCAACATCTCATTTAGAATCCTCTTTTTGCACAATTATCACTCTAAAACGAGGAAAAACAGATTCAGAAAACCGTCAGAAATCACCTCATTCATCCATTTCAAAAAGGCTATTGGGAGCCAAACAAGAGACACTCAAAGGATAGCCGGCAACTAATTGCCGGGAGGACGGTCGTAATCGGCACGAGGACGGTCATCTTCACCATTACGACCGTCCTCATTAGTAATTACAACGGTCGTGATGGTGATTAGGACGGTCGTAGTTGCCATTATGACCGTCCTAAGAGGCAAAGATCACGGTCGTCGTCACCATGAAGTGCCGGATTGAGGACAACTTTCCCCCAAGAAAACAGAATCTCATTTCGGGTTCCAATTTTCAAACACGCCCCAAGTCCGCATGTTGCCCGTTTTTCCGCCCTATCCCTTGATTCGTTTCATATACGCGTTTCTCGCGTAGTTTAGCTTTTCCAATTTGCCAGCCATTGGGACAAAATGATGAACAAATGCAATCAAATAAAAAAGAACTGCGCACCTCTTTTCTTTCATTGTCACGCCGAAGGCTGTTTACAGAGCAAAAAGACAAATCAACCTTGTCTGCTTTTTCCCACCAACCAGCAAAAAAATACAAGAAAAAGGGTCGAAAAACGAAAACAAATAGGAAAATCAGTCGGATTTAGTACACTGTTTGGCCATTATATTTTTAGCTCTATTAGGAAAGATATATGCACTAATTTAGAGAATATTAGTTTTTCACTTGACAATAGATAAAAACATTTTCCCTCAGCCTAAAGGAATGTACACGGAGGGAAAATGTCTCAATTCTCCTTTTTGCATGATACAATAGCGTCAATGAACCGGGGCGGATTCCACACTGGCCGTATTTCACAAACGAAAACTCCTTATTGCATCAATAGCTTTTGAAAAGGGGTATACCCCAAAAATTTTTTACCTGTTTTTCAAATCAAAATACAACAAACGAGTTTTCAGCTGTTCGTCTTGCGGAATATCATAGTATTGTTTCTCTATTTCTTCTGTCTTGTACAGCGGAAGAAAACCGTTTCTCTCATAATAGCGAAGCACATTTTCTTCATTGTAGGCATCCACCACGATGAAACGGCAACCGGTCTTGTTATCCTCATGCCGGAACCAGTCTTTTATAAAGGACATCAGTTGTCTTCCGACATGGCTCGATGTATTTTGAAACTCTCTGCTGACGCCCAATCTGCCAATCAGTACAGCCGGGTAACTTCGTCCTCTCTTAGGGTTTACAATGTTGCGCTGAAAACGGTTTCTGTCATTTGAGGACATCAGCTTGGTTTTGATACTGTCATTCGCCAATGTGAATAACGCCACAATACGGTGCGGAGCTTCTGCCGTTACCCAACAATAAGTCTTCCCCAACAATTCTTCCGCATACAAATCGGCATCATTGAGGAAAAAATCGTCAAGGTCATCTACCCCACAACTGAATGGAAGACAATTTTCACGTACTTCCTTGTTGTAGGCGAGCATGACGCAATCATCGTATAAGGAAATCTCGTCCATGCTTAATTGAAACGGAATGAACGGGATTTCTCCAACACTTTCTGCAGCTGTTTCTTGGCTGAAGCCGACAAACGGGGTGTTGCTTTTGTAGCGTTCTTGTCAGCACTACGCACAAAATCTTCTGCCGTAGTACCTTCCAAAACCGGAATGTTCTTAATCGTTATGGCCATAATCGTAATTTTGTGCAAATGTACTACCTTATTATCATTCAGCAAAATGAGACACAGAAATTCGTCTTGAACGTCTTGAAACAAGCTCTTGAAACGAGCCTTACTCTTTATCTTTGCACCCTGTGAATTAAAAGGTCGCACACTTCCGCTGAAAGCATAAAACATTTTCCCTCCGCCTAACAGCATGTACACGGAGGGAAAATTTCTCCATTCTCAATTTTCATTTTCCATAAAACTCGTTCACCGTATAATTCAAGAAGCGGTTGAAGGGATACAGGAGCTTGAAATCTTCGACGACATGATCCAGCCAGTCTGGCGAAAGGAAGAAATCGTCTGGTTTATGGGAGACCACGCTAAAGTCTTTGCGGCGAAGCAGTTCACCGTGTGGGCAATCGCTGGGATAACCTTCTGGCATACGTTTCAGGACTTCGCCCATCATCTCCGGATAAACGCGCTTGAAATCGGGTTGCTCCAAAATCTCGACCATCTCGTCCATATTCTCATAAATATCTTTGCGAAACAGCTTCAGCAGGGCCGGAGGCGGACACCAAACACCGCCGGCAAGCATCGAGGCACCCGGTTCAAGGTGCAGATAGTAACCGGCATACTCGCTTTTGCGTCCCCCATAAGCGGCGATGTAGGCGCCGAAGTGCGTTTTGTAAGGCGTCTTGTCAGACGAGAAGCGAATGTCGCGATAGATTCTGAAAATACAATCTTTTGGAGTCAAGCCTGCCAACTCCGGCTCAAACAACGTCATGCGGTTAATAAGCTCCTGCACCACTTCGATAAATTGACGGTGGAGCAGGTCGTAACGTGGCTTATTTGCCTGAAACCATTCCCGGTTGTTGTGTAACCGGAGTTCCGAAAGGAATTGAAAGAGTTCTTTGTTCATATCGATAGTTGTTAAAACATAAATCCTAAGTTCACGAATAGTTGCACATGCGAATTGCGGTTCGACAAGCCGAACGATGCGCCCAGCGGCCCGGCAAAACTGTTATAGGCATATCCCAAACTGCCTCCCCACAGATGATTTCCTTTGAAAAGATGGAAAAAGTCGTCGTTATGGATGCCATAATTGCCTGTCAGGGTGATGTAATGGTTTCCCGCTATGCGTTGACGCAGTTGCAGACGCGCCATCACAACGGAATTATCCAGCAGTTCGACATGGCTGATACCGGCAAACGGAAGCTGCTGCGGCAGATAGCGTCCGAAAAACTCACCGCCCGCTGCATTCAAATAAGGATAAGGTATCTGCTTTCCAATCAAGACCCGCCCATAAAGTGCGGGCAACAGACTAAAGCGCGACGTAACCGGACAGACGGTCTGAATACGCAGACCAAGTTCGGAGAAAGGCGCCCGACCGTCGTATCCGACAAAGTTGTCCGTATGAAGCGCATAATCGGCCACGACGGAAACCCCGCGCGAAGGGAAATAACGCCGGTCAAAGCTCTCAAAGTGTGCAGAGACGAAGTAACTGAAGAATCCTTCAGGGCGGATGTCGTAACGGTCGCCTTGCCCAGTGAACAAATAGTCGTTGTAATCGAAATATTCATATCGAAGACCCGCTTTTACCCGGAAGTTCAACCAGTTCATATCTGAATAGGCCAACTCGGCTAAGTGGTGCATGTAAGTCGTATTGAAACGTTTGTCGCCACGCTCGTATATATTCAGGTCGTTATAGCTGAACTGATAAGAGAGGTTGAAGTTACGGAGCGGCGAACGTTCGACCGAATAATCAAGGCGCGCGGAAGAGATTTTGCTTCCTATCCGGCCCGTAAAAGCAAAACGGGAATGGTTGCGCTTCGCCTTGTGATAAGTGGCATTGACCAGAACACCGATAATTTCCTCCGAATCGAATCGCAAACCCAGATTGACGGAGCTTTCCGATTTGGGCTGGAGCGTAAAAACAAGGTCGGGCAGCCCACTACCCATCAGCTGATAATTGACATAAGCATACGCATTCGTCCCGACAAGGACAGACATGGCCTTGCGCAGTTCATGCAGGGTAATCGAACTGTTCTCCTTCAGACCGCAGATGCGATGCAGCCACGCCAAGTCGCGCGGGTCGGCCCCCTTAAAGTAGATATGCTGAATACGGAAAGTATCTGAAGCCAACAATGGACGCCGGTTCTCCCGAATCGTGTCGGGCGTAGAGGCCGATGTGTCCGAGAGCGCCAATTGCTGTTTCAGCGCAAGAATCTCTGCCCAGTGGCGACGTGCTTCGGCTTCCCCGCGCCGCATCATCGTGTCGATGGCAGCAGGCGTGAAGCTGGCGGAAGTATAAGCCGACACATCGGGACGAAAAAGGAGGTCGGTTTGTTCCCTGTTATGGGCATATTTCTCATTCCCGTGCAAGGCGACAATCTGCCCGATGATGTCGCCCGGCGTGTTGAGCTGGTCGTATGTTTTTAAATCGCTGGTGGAAAGGTCAACGCCGATAATGACATCGGCACCCATCTCGACAGCCACGTTTGCCGGATAGTTGTTGTTCAGTCCGCCGTCGACGAGCACCATGCTATCCAAACGGACAGGCGTAAAGACAGCCGGAATCGCCATGCTGGCCCGCATGGCAAGCGGCAAACTGCCTTTGCGGAAAACATAATCACGCCCCGTCACAACGTCTACCGCCACACAAGCAAAAGGAATCCGGAAAGCATTGAAATCAACCGAATCGTGATAACCAATCGTCAAGTCGGAGAAGAGATTCAGTAAGTTTTGCCCTTTTACCACCCCATCAATCACACGGTCTTTCTTTTCCAATCCAAAAGGAAGAGAAAGGATGTAACGTTCCGCCTTCTCTTTTTCCGGGAAGAAAAGATAGCTGCGTTCGACCTTGTCGCTCAGAAGCAACTGCCAATCTTGCCGGCGTACCATCTGTTCGATTTCTTCCGCGCTGTAACCAATGGCGTATAGTCCGCCGACAATTGCGCCCATGCTCGTACCGGCGATGCAGTCAATCGGAATGCCCGCCTCCTCCAGCACCTTCAAAACGCCGATATGCGCCACGCCCTTTGCTCCTCCCCCACCAAGCACGACAGCAACGCGCTTGCGCTGTTGAGCCACCGCAGGAAGTGCCAATAAACAGATTAAAAAACAAAGAAGAACTCTTCGCATCATCATTCATTATTTTGAGTCGCCGCAAACAGGCATTTATTCCGTTGCTGGGCATCCACTAATTGAATCACGCCCGTGAGCCGATCGGCTCACCCTTGTGATTCGTACGGCTCACAGCTGTGATTCGATCGGCTCACAAGTGTGATTCAATTAGTGGATGCTTATCTCCGGACGAATTTATAGACAAAGATAAAATATGTCCCCCCGTCGTGCAACAGAAGGGAGAGGGAATTTATACCTATCGACTATTGTCGGAGGCAAATAGGCAATCAAACCAGATGTATTCCGGCATGTCGAAAGTGTCGCGCCATACCACCGGAGGAAGTTTGGCGTCGCGTACGTCGCAATAACTTCCGCCTTGTAGCTCTTTCCCGTCAATGACGTATGTATGAAGGATACCGTGTGTGTAAGCAAGGAGCGGAATGGTGTCGGCAGTCGTCAACGGACGATTGGGAAAGGTTTCCATCAAGATACTGTGCAATACGTCGCTTGCTTCCGTTTCTTGTACAATAGGCGAAAGGCTGTCCAGTTGCAGGGTGAAGCGTACTGACTTGCTATGCAGGGGCTCGACTGCGACGCGAAGCTGTGCGACCGTATCCGGCAAGGTGTAGCCCTCTTCATTTAATAAAGTATAGTGCGGCTGTCCGTCCCGCATACAAACCATCCGTATCCGAACCGTCATCCTCTGAAACTTCCCATGCAAGCGAATGAGTTGTTCTGTCGCCGGAGAAGGAGTCGATTCGTAGTGGATACTTACAGGAACCGGTTGCTTTCCTCCACAAGCGGCAAGGATAAACAGCAACGCTATCCAAAGGAGATTTCTTTGTTTCATTTTCACTGCCTTTTGATTGTATAAAAAACAGGCAGGCTGATTATCTGCTAATCCGCCTGCCTTGAATTCCCAATCCTTTCAGGTCGGTTCACCCGAAAGTACTGTTTCTTTCTTACTTTCCAATTTGGTCAGCTACTTCTTTCAATTCAGCAGCTGAAATCTTTTGGTTATTTGCGAAGAATGCAACCAAATCTTTGTAAGACTTACCAAAGTAATTGTTGACAACCGTATCCAATGATTCCTTCATGTACTCATCCTGAGAAATCAGCGGTGTGTACTCATACGTGTTACCGTAATGTTTAGCCTTTACGTATTTCTTACGTTCCAGGTTTTTAACTACTGAGGCAACTGTTGTATAAGGAGGTTTCGGCTCTTCATACTTTGCCAACACATCTTTGATGAAACACGGAGCGATCGCCCAAATGCGGCGCATCACATCCTCTTCTTGTCTTGTTAATTTTTCCATTTGCTTTATCTATTTTACGACCACGATGCGAATATATGGCTAAAACGTTAAAACGACAATATTTTCCATAATAATATATGTTAAAAGCAGTACAATTAATCGTATAATCGTACACTTACATGAAATTTTAGCCCGATTCCCATAAAATTTGATACTCACTGGCATAAAATTCCGAATACACTGGCATGAAAATCGAACCGCGCAAAGCCTAATCCCCAAATACCCTCCGCCTAAACCCGATTTCCCTTGGGCAAGCCAGAAAAAACGTATGAAGGAACATCCGCATTAGAACTTATTAGTAGGCGAAAATGGATGGGATTTCTTTTAAAAAGCTATATTTGCATCTCTATAAAAAGATGCTTTTCATTATATATATGAATTATGTTGAAGCAACAATTACAACAAAAGTTACAACAAAAGCTCTCCCCTCAGCAGATTCAGTTGATTCGGCTTTTAGAGCTTCCCACGATTGAATTGGAGGAACGGGTCAAGCACGAGCTGGAAGAAAACCCGGCTTTGGAGGAGGGAAAAGATACTGCCAACGACTTCGAATCTTCGGATGAGACGGATGCCAACATGGAGTCCGACCCATTGAACGGAGAGAACGAAAACGAGGCAGACCTCTCTTTGGGAGATTACATGAGCGAAGACGACATCCCGGAGTACAAACTCCGCGAACTCAGCGAGCGGGCGGAAAAGAAAGAAGAGATTCCTTTTGCCGTAGGCGAATCGCTCAACGAACATTTGCTTCAGCAGCTCGGGCTGCGCGACCTTCCGGAGAAAGAGATCAAGATTGCCGAATATATTATAGGAAATATAGACGACGACGGGTATCTCCGGCGCGACCTCTCCGCCATTGCGGACGATTTGATTTTCCAAGCCGGACATGACGTGACGGAAAAAGAGATTGAACATGTCCTTTCCATCATCCAAGATTTTGACCCGGCAGGAGTGGGCGCACGCAATTTGCAGGAATGTCTGCTTTTGCAGCTCGCCCGACGGAGAAAGACGCCAGAAACCGAATGGGCCATCCGCATCCTGACAGACTATTTCGAGGAATTTACGCGGAAACATTATGACAAAATTTTGCGCGGGCTGACGATTGACGAGGCCACACTGAAAAAGGCTATCCGCGAAATCATGACGCTCGACCCCAAACCGTGCAGTAGTTGGGGAAACTCAATCGAAACAGCCATGAGTCAGATTGTACCGGATTTCATTGTGGAAAATATCAACGGCGAACTGGTTTTGAGCATGAACAACCGTGGTATTCCTGATTTGCGTATCAACCGCGAATATGCCGAGATGTTTCAAGATTACAGCGGGAACAAGGCCAATCAGACCTCCCAAATGAAAGAGGCGGTCCAGTTTGTCAAACAAAAACTGGATTCGGCGCAATGGTTCATCGACGCCATCAAACAGCGCCAGGAAACCCTGCAACGCACGATGGAAACCATCATTATCCTGCAACGCGACTTTTTCCTGACCGGCGACGAAGCGACGCTGCACCCGATGATTCTGAAAGATGTGGCGGAACGGGCGGGTTTCGACATCTCGACCATCTCGCGCGTCAGCAACAGCAAATATGTGCAGACCAATTTCGGCATCTATCCGCTCAAGTATTTCTTCTCCGAATCCATGCAGACCGACAGTGGCGAAGAAATCTCCACACGCGAGGTCAAAAAAATCATGAAGGAGCACATCGACAACGAGGATAAGCGCAAACCACTGACAGACGACGAGTTAGCCTCCGTCTTGAAAGGGAAAGGCTACGTAATCGCCCGCCGGACAATCGCCAAATACAGGGAGCAGTTGGGCATCCCGGTTGCACGGCTCAGAAAAGAAATATAAATTTGAAGCCTTATGAGGTTATTTGCAAATATCATTTCCTGCCTGTTCCATCCGTTGCTGATGGTTACGTATGGCATCTTGTTGGCGCTCACCTTCACCTACTTGGCGATTTATCCGCCAATGATGAAAGCGTGGTTGGCAACAGGCGCATTCCTGTCGACCGCCATCATTCCGGGTGCGTTCATTTTGTTGATGATTAAGAATGGGGCGGCTGTCGACATGGAGCTGTCCGACCGCCACGAGCGGGCTGTCCCGTATCTGATATTTATCTCTTCCATCCTGATTTGCGCTTTTTATATGTATAAGATGATGCTGCCTTTCTGGTTTGTCTCGCTCCTGCTGGGGGCTTGCGTCGCGCTCATCATCGCGCTGGTGATTAACTTTTTCTGGAAAATCAGCGCGCACATGTTGGGTATCGGCGGGTTGCTGGGCGGCATCATGGGCATCGCGCAAATCCACATGATGAATCCTTATTGGGCATTCATCATCGTGTTCATCATTGCGGGTTTGCTGGGAACATCCCGTATTTTCCTGCGGAAACATACGCCGATGCAGGTATATGCCGGATTTTGTCTGGGATTTGCTTGCACCTTTTCCGCCTCGCTTCTGAACTATCTCTTTTTATTTATGCGATAACAAACAACAGTATTAAATTAAAAACATTTTGTATCTATGAATTTTCCAGCAGAACTAAAGTACACAAAGGATCATGAATGGATCCGTGTAGACGGCGACGTGGCTTACGTCGGTATTACTGATTACGCACAGAGCGAATTGGGCGAAATCGTCTTTGTCGATGTAACGACAGTCGGCGAAACAGTCGCCAAAGAAGAAACGTTCGGCACGATTGAAGCGGTCAAGACGGTTTCAGACCTCTTCATGCCGGTCGGTGGCGAAGTGCTCGAAGTCAATCCGGAATTGGAAGACCAACCCGAACTGGTCAACTCTGACGTTTACGGCAAGGGATGGATTATCAAGGTTTCTATTTCCAACCCTGCGGAACTGGACGAACTGATGGCAGCCGACGAATATGAGAAAATGATTGCGAAATGACACCGGTAGTAAGCATCATCATGGGCAGCACTTCCGACCTCCCGGTCATGGAGAAAGCTGCCAAACTGCTCGACGAGATGGAAATCCCGTTCGAGATGCACGCCCTTTCGGCGCATCGCACGCCCGAAGAGGTCGAAGCATTTGCTAAAGGTGCCAAAGGTCGCGGCATCAAGGTAATCATTGCAGCCGCAGGCATGGCAGCACATTTGTGCGGTGTCATCGCGTCAATGACAACAGTTCCGGTAATCGGCGTGCCCATCAACTCGACATTAGACGGCATGGACGCGCTACTCGCCATCGTGCAGATGCCTCCCGGCATACCGGTTGCAACGGTCGGTATCAACGCTTCGCTGAACGCGGCGATTCTGGCTGTCCAGATGTTAGCTGTCGGCGACGCGGCTTTGCAACAGAAGTTGGCGGACTACAAGGAAAATTTGAAACAGAAAATTGTAAAAGCCAACGAGGAGCTGGCAAAGGTTTCTTACAAATACAAAACAAACTAAGTCCAATTCTCCCAACCATGACTTATTTTAATTACCGCCGTCGCGAATCGTCTGTCGTTCGCGTCGGCGATACATTTTTAGGAGGAAACAACCCCATCCGCATCCAGTCGATGGCAAACGTTTCGACAATGGATACGGAGGCTGCCGTCCGGCAAGCCATCAGCCTGATTGAGGCCGGCGCGGAATATGTCCGTTTTACGGCACAGGGCGAACGCGAAGCGCATAACTTGGGCATTATCCGCCAACGGTTGCGCGAAGCAGGCTATACGACGCCGCTGATTGCCGACATCCATTTCAACCCGCGTGCAGCCGACGTGGCAGCCACGACAGTCGAAAAGGTGCGCATCAATCCCGGCAATTACGTCGACCGCCTCAAGACGTTCGACCAACTGACTTATACCGACGAGGAGTATGCCGCCGAAATCCAGAAGATACGCGATCGCCTTGTCCCTTTCCTTGCCATCTGCCGAGAGCACGGGACAGCCATTCGCATCGGCGTTAATCACGGCTCGCTGTCCGACCGCATCATGAGCCGCTACGGTGATACGCCCGAAGGGATGGTTGCCTCCTGCATGGAGTTTCTGCGTATCTGCCGGGACGAGCAGTTCGACGACGTGGTCATCTCCATCAAAGCATCCAACACGGTAGTCATGGTCGAAACGGTCCGCCTGTTGGTGCGTACGATGGATGCCGAAGGGATGCACTACCCACTCCATTTGGGCGTGACCGAAGCGGGCGATGGCGAAGACGGGCGCATCAAAAGTGCCGTAGGCATCGGTGCGCTGCTGAGCGACGGTATCGGCGATACCATTCGCGTTTCGCTTAGCGAAGCTCCCGAAGCGGAATTGCCCGTCGCACGCCAACTAGTCGACTACATCCGACAGCGGGAAGGGCACGCGCCTATCCAAACGTCGCTTGCCCCGGGCTATGACTCCATTTTCCCGGAGCGTCGGGCAAGCCGGCCGGCGGGAAACATCGGGAACGGCCGCATGCCGGTCGTTATTTCCGACCGCAGCAACGGCGATACCCGTTTCGATACGGAGCTGCTGCCCGATTATCTCTATATAGGTAAAGGGAATCCGGCGGACTTCGCAGTCGACTGTCCGCTTCTTGTCGATGCGGATTGTTGGCAAGAAGGGACGGACACGTTCCCCGTTTTCTCCGCGGCGGAAATGAAAGCGTGGACAGCCTGTTCCTCTGCTGCATTGAAATTCATCCGCCTGACTTATTCGGATTTGACAGACGAAGTCGTCACCGCATTGCAACAAGACCGCGCGACGGTCGTCTTGCTCGAGACGCATCACGTGAACGGCGTAGGCGAACAACGTGCTGCGATGCACCGGCTAATGACTGCCGGATGCGACGTGCCTGTCATCCTATTCCGCACCTACGACGATGCGGATGCAGGCCAGATGCAGCTGAAAGCGGCTGTCGATTTGGGTACACTTCTCTTGGACGGTTTTGCCGACGGCGTAATGTTGCAAGACCATGCCATCGACGCACAGACGCGAGACCGCTCGGCATTCGGCATCCTGCAAGCCACGCGCCTGCGCATCAGCCGGACGGAATACATCTCCTGCCCCAGCTGTGGCCGCACGCTCTATGACATGCAGACGACCATCGCCCGTATCAAAGCGGCAACGTCACATCTGAAAGGATTGAAAATCGGCATCATGGGCTGCATTGTCAACGGTCCGGGCGAGATGGCTGACGCCGATTATGGCTATGTGGGTGCAGGTCGCGGCCGCATCAGCCTCTACAAAGGTAAACAGTGCGTACTGAAGAACATCCCGGAAGAGGAGGCAGTGGACAGGCTGGTGGAACTGATTAAGGAAAACGGAGACTGGAAATAATAAACTTTAAGATAAACTTTAAAATGAAACAACAGACAATGAGGACAAAAGGATTAATAGCCCTTGCTCTTTTATTGGGGATGTTTTTCTCTGTGCAAGCGGCAGATCATGTAAGAGGAAATGGGAAACTGACTTCCAAACGAATTACCATTGATGATTTCAACGCGATTAAAATCAACGATGTTATCGACTTCAACTATGTGCAATCCGAATCGACGCCCCATATCGAAGTGACAGTCGATGAGAACCTGCACCCGTATATCAACATCGAAATCAAAGACCGCGTCCTGACGGTCAATTTCAAAGGAGCCAAGGTCGATCATTACACGAAGTTCATCGTCAAGGCGAACTCCAGGTGGTTGAAAGAGGTCAGAGTGAACGGAAACGGGAATTTCATGCTGAACAGCCAACTGACCGGCGACGAATTAAAAATCAACTCAAGTGCCAACAGTCTGATTCAACTGAAAGAGAAAGTAGAAGTAGGTAAATTGGATTTGAATGTCTCCGGCAGTGCCAACATGGTTGTGAACGAGGTGCAGACAGACAAGCTGGAATGCAGTATCAGCGGTTCGGGAACAATCAATGTGAAGCAGGGAACAACGGAAGAGGCCGATTACAACATCACCTCAGACGGTGAAATCATGGCATTCGGCGTAGCAGCCTCCAAAGTAGATTGCAAAATCACCGGAAAAGGTTCCGCCCAAGTACAGGCAACAGAAAAGCTGAAAGCGTCGGTTGTAGGAAAAGGAAGCATCCGCTATAAAGGAGATGCAGCCATCGACCAGACGATTCTGGGCAAAGGCACCATTGAAAAGGCGAATTAACAGCCACCAAACAAGAACAGAAAGCAAAGGATGGCCCCCTCAGAGCCATCCTTTTTCTTTATACCAAGCAATGCTTTCTTCCAGCCCGCGACGCAATGAATAGGCAGGCGTAAAGCCCAAATCCTTTTGCAACGGTACGATGTCGCAAATCCAGTTCCGCTGTTTCAGGATTTGATATTTGTCGGTATTCAACGTCATGCTTTTTTTCTGTAACCGTCCCAGCCATTCGGAGCAAAAACAGGCTGCATGTACAATTTTCATGGGAATGCGGGCATGCCAGACATGTTTTTTTTGCAAAATATCCTGTACCATTCGGGCAAAAGATTCGTCCGTATAGACATCACCATCTGCCACAAAGTAATGTTTGTTCTGTATCTCCGCGTTCTCCAATGCCAGAAACGCCACGGTAGCCAAATCTTTGACATAAATGAACGTGATACGCTGCGGCGTTAGGCCAGACACAAAGCTAAACCCGGATTGAATACTCTTGATGTCCAAGAAATAATCCTTCTCCCCGGGACCATACACACCCGTAGGCCGCAAGATAACGTATGGGAAATAGGGTTGTTGCCGCACATAATTTTCAGCCTCCAACTTACTCTCCCCGTAAGCCGTGTTGGGCAATTGCGGGTCGTCCAACGAGATGGGGCGGAACGTCTTCTCGTCCCCTCTCCCATAGGTACTCAGGCTGCTCATCAAAAGAAACTTTTCAGGTTTACACCCGGAAGCCTCAAGCGACTCGAGCAAATTCTCGGTATAAGTCGCGTTTACCCGGAAGAAATTCCGTTTGTCGGTAGTTTTCGTGAGCCCGGCATTGTGGATAACATATTGCCAAGTTCCCTGCCGGGCAGCAAAATCCTTGAGCTGTCGGGTCAGCAATCCCCGGTCTTCATAATGCAAGTCGATAAAATGGATACGTTTGTCTTGCAGATTCTCCCGGCTACTGGTCGTCCGGACGCCTGCCCAAACCTCATACCCACGCCGAAGCGCCTCTTGCACAAGAAATCCTCCTATGAATCCGCTGGCTCCTGTAATCAAAATACTTTTCATATTCCGGTTATTTCCCCTTTATATAATATACATAGTAATACCACAACAGACCAAT
>CALUTX010000015.1 GCA_944323815.1 uncultured Parabacteroides sp.
AACTCAATTTCTTGACGCCGAAGGAGGTCTTTTTCAAAAATATTTCGTAATGTTGCACTCGCTGGTTGACTCTGCCCTTGGTTAAACCGCAATCGGCTCTGGCATCTTACATGAGTCTGCCGAAACATGTACGTTTGAATGGTGCTGATGGCAATACAATCGCGTTGAACTCTCAGAACCAAGGTGTAGCTGTTCGCGAGGGTGACGAACTGAAAGCTGCTTACGAAGCTGAAGACTTTACATTCTGGTTGGATACAGCTGACTACAAGGGTGCTAATCCGTTTACATACTACATCACGAAGGGTGTAGCCGCTGACGAAGAAGCCGGTGTAGAAGCAAGTCGTCTGTACATGTATAATGCAACCGATTCTGCAGAAACGGCCAAAATTGACAAAGAATACTACAACTATGGTAACTCTACCCGTGTAATCTTCCGCGAAGCTGTTCGTTACGGTGCTGATTCGTTGGTTGTCGCTGGTGATACATTGACTCTTGACGGTAAAGCTTTGGCTTCATCTCCGATCGCAGAACCGAAAGAAGGAGTAAAAGACTTCCGTTTCTACTTCCCGTATGTAAGTGAAGCCGGAAATGAATGCTACATCGTATCAGAAGGTGGTGAGAATGGCAAACAATATGTACACAACATCAACGGTGTATTGGTAATGGGTGCTAAGGAAGATGCGTTGATCGTAACAATCGAAGAAGCTCAGGCTCCGACGGCTAACGACGAAATCACTGCTTCTGAAGTGAAAGTCATCGCCGGTAACGGTCAGATCACAATCGCTGGTGCCGCTGGCAAGAGAGTTGTCGTAAGCAACATCTTAGGTCAGGTTGTAGCTAACACAGTTCTGACATCTGACAATGCAACAATCGCTGCTCCGCAGGGTGTAGTTGTTGTAGCTGTTGAAGACGAAGAGGCTGTAAAGGCAATCGTTAAATAAATGACGAGATAAAAGATAACATCTGCGGTTGTGTGGGGAACCTCGGTTTTCCAAGTAACCTGCGAGGGCGAACAAGCAACCGGATGAGATATTAATAATACAAAAGTATATTGAATTAAAAAAGTTCAATCGTAGCTTTCCGCCTGTGAAGGACGAAGGCTATGCAAAAAACAAAGTCCCCGGAGGCTGATGCTTTCGGGGATTGTTTTGTCAGGGCTGAACCCTAAAAAACGCTAAATTGGGCGGTTTGTACACTTTGGGGGATTGCTTCCCGTTTATTTAGTGGTATTTTTGTAATTGTAAATCGTGTTATGGTAAAGAAAGGATTGATAAAGAAAGGTTTCGTATGGTTTGCGCTGACGGGCTGTTTGGCCGGGCAGGGAACGGATTTACTTGCCGAGCAAAAAAATATAGCCGCCGGGCAAAAAAAAATACCTGCCGACTCGTTGGTGATGACGGTGGCGGGGAAACCTGTCTTGCTGGATGAGTTTCTTTTTATTGCGCAAAAAAATAGCGAAGTAGACTTGTCGGACCGGAAATCGGTGGAAAACTATGTCGAGCTGTTCAAGAATTTCAAGCTGAAAGTGGCCGAGGCTGAGGCAAAAGGATTGGACAAGACGAAAGCTTTCAAGGACGAATTGGACGGTTACCGGGCGCAATTGACGGCCAGTTACCTCTCCGACAAAGCCGGGGAAGAGGCCGCTGTTCGGGCGGAATACGACCGCTATGGCGAGGTGCTGGAATTGAGCCATATCTTGTTCCGCTTGCCGAAACAGACCCTTTCGAAAGACACGGTTGCGGTTTATGAGCAAGCCATGCAAGCGTATGAGCGGATTGCGCAGGGAGCCGATTTTGACGCGGTCGGGGCAGAACTTTCGGCGGCCGACAAAGCGCATATCGGCTATGAATATGTGCGCAGTTTCCTGCCGATGCAGTCGGTCAAGGCGTTTGAAAACGCCGCATACGCCCAACCGGTGGGGACGGTATCCAAGCCTGTGCGGACAACGATGGGTTTTCATTTGATTAAGATACATAGCCGTAAGCCCAATCCGGGAAAGATTCGGGTGGCGCATATCTTGGTTCCTTTCGCTAAAGACACGGCGGCGCAAGACACCGCGGCCGTTTTGGCACGTGCTGAGGAACTTTATCAGCAGGCGGTGGCAGGCGAAGACTTTGCGGAGTTGGCAAAAAGTTTTTCGGCCGATTCCGGTTCTGCCAAGCGGGGCGGCGTGTTGCCGGTTTTGGGATTGGGCGAGATGATCGAGCCGTTCGAGAAAGCCGCTTTTGCCTTGCAGCAGCCGGGCGATATTTCGCGTCCGGTGAAGACGCGTTTTGGCTATCACATCATCAAGTTGCTCGAAAAGAAGGGGTTGCCTCCGTTCGAAGAGTTACAGAAAGGGTGGTCGCGCCGGATGGCACAAGGCGAACGCAATTTCGAATATTATCAGGCCTTCGACGAACGGATGAAGCGTGAGTACGGCTACCGCTTCTATCCGGAGGCATACGCCGAGTTGCAAGCGTTGTGCAACGACTATTTCCCTTCCGACCGTGCTTTTTATGAGAAGGCCAAAGAGATGGACAAGACGCTGTTCCATCTGAACGGTACCGATTTCCCACAGAACGAATTTGCTTATTACATCCAGCGTTGTCCTTTCTCGACAAAAAGCTACGCGGGGGACTTCATGCAGGAGGTATATGACCTTTTTATCCGTGACATCGTGACGACGGCGGAACGGAAAAACCTGACGATGAAGCATCCGGAGTTTAACCACCTGATGCAGGAATATCGTGACGGTATGTTGCTTTTTGAAATCAGCAACCGGGAAGTATGGGACAAACCCGCCGCCGAGCAGGCAAAGGCAGAGGCGGATTGGCTTGCACGCTTGGAGAAGGAATATCCTGTGGCGATTAACTGGAAAGTGGTGAAAAAGATAACCAAACAGGCTAAGAATAAGAAAGAATAAAGAGAAAGTGAGATGAGATGTTGCTTCATTTTTATAGCATTCGTATCTTTGCTGTGTGCTTGCAAGCAAACACGGCCGATAGATGATGCCGATGTGCTGGTAAGAGTGAAGGACCGAGTACTCGGACGGGAGGAGATTCAGCGGCAGATTCCGCGGAGTCTTTCGTCGGCAGACAGCTTGCTGATGGCCGAGAGCTTGGCAAAAAAGTGGGTCAAGGATGCGTTGGTCTATGAGGTGGCTTTGCGGAACCTCGAGCGCGAGGAGCGGGCGGAAGTAGACCGGCTGGTAGAGGAATACCGCCATTCGCTGATTCGTTATCGGTATGAGGAGCAGTTGGTGCGCGAGCGACTTTCGTCGGATTTTCAGGAAAGTGACAAGTTGCGCTTTTACGAAGAGAACCAATCGAAGTTCGTCTTGGACAAGGCGCTGATCAAGGGGCTTTTCCTGAAGGTACCGGCAGATGCGCCCGGATTGGCGGATGTGAAGAAATGGTATCGGTCGACGTCGGAATCTGCTGTGGAGAAGATTGAAAAATACAGTGTCCAGAACGCGGTGATTTATGACTATTTTTATGACAAATGGGTGGATTTCGACCAGGTGATGGACAACATTCCGATGCGGGTGACCGATGCGAATGCCTTTTTGCAGGCAAACCGTTACGTGGAAATGTGCGATAGCACGTATTGCTATCTGCTGAACATCAGTGATTACCTGCCGATTGGGCGGGTTGCTCCGTATGATTATGCCGGCCCGCAGATTATCGAGATGCTGACGAACCAGCGGAAAGTGCAGTTTTTGAAAGACTTTGAAGACGAATTGTATAATGATGCCGTCAAACATGGGGATGTGGAATTTCCCACAACGCCATGAGAGGCGGTTTAGAGCAAAGAATAGGATGAAAAAGATTTTGACAGTATGCATGCTTGTCTGTTTATCCTGTGTCCTTCGGGCGCAGGATAATGTGATTGATGAAATTGTCTGGGTTGTGGGAGACGACGCGATCTTGCTATCCGACATCGAGAGTCAGCGTCTGTACATGCAGAATGAGGGGCAACGTTTTGACGGAGACCCTTATTGTGTGATACCGGAGCAATTAGCGGTTCAAAAATTGTTTTTGAACCAAGCGGAGCTTGACAGTGTGGAGGTGAACGAAAATTCGGTGATTCAGCAGACTGACCAGTGGATTAACTGGGCAATCAACAATGTCGGCGGTTCTAAAGAGAAACTGGAGGAATATTTCGGAAAACGGCTTTCCGAAATCAAAGCGGATCGGAAAGAGCAGATTATGGAACAACAACGGACCGAGACAATGAAGAGCCAGTTGGTTGGTGAAATTAAGTTGACGCCGGCTGAAGTGCGTAAGTACTATAATCAACTCTCGAAAGACAGTCTGCCGATGGTGCCGACGACGGTCGAAGTGCAGGTTATCATGATGGAACCGCGTATTCCCTTTGAGGAAACGGATGCCATCAAAGCACGTTTGCGCCAATATACGGAGGATATTAACGCGGGAAAATATGAGTTTTCGACGTTGGCACGTCTTTATTCCGAAGACGAGGGGTCGGCAGCGCGTGGCGGCGAATTGGGGTTCATGAGCAAAGGAACGTTGTTGCCTGAATTTGCGAATGTCGCTTTCAACTTGAACGACCCGAAAAAGGTTTCCCAGATTGTGCAGACGGAATATGGTTTCCATATTATCCAGCTGATAGAGAAACGGGGTGATCGCGTCAATTGCCGGCATATTCTGTTGAAGCCGAAAGTATCAGAAAAGGAGTTGAATGAGTGTCTGGCGCGGATGGACTCGCTTTATAAAGACCTCGAAGCCGAGAAATTCTCTTTTGAAGATGCTGCGACTTATCTTTCCTCGGATAAGGATACGAAGAACAACAAGGGGTTGATGGTCAACCAAAACTATGAGAGTCGTAACAACGGAACGCCTAAGTTCGAGATGGCCGAGTTGCCGCAAGAGATTGGTAAGGTTGTCTACACGATGAATGTAGGCGATATATCGAAGCCTTTCACGATGATCAACGAAAAGAATCAAAAAGAGGTGGTCGCCATCGTGAAGTTGAAGGCACGGGTAGAGCAGCATAAAGCTAACATCGTGGATGATTACCAAGAACTGAAAAAAATCGTGGAGGCACGCAAGAAAGAGGAATTGCTGCACGATTGGATTATCCAGAAACAGAAGAAGACATACGTCCGGATTGCTGACGGTTGGCAAAATTGTGACTTTCAGTATCCCGGCTGGATCAAAGAATGAAGACGAGCGAGCGGTTCATGATTGCCACCTGTTGCTTACTGTGGGTGGCAGCCAGTCTGTTTGCACAGACGAAAGACAGTGTGGCTGTCCAACGTGACAGTGTGCTTCCTTTGACAAAAATGGAGGTAGCAGCTACGGATAGTTTGGCAGTTGCTGACAGCGTTTCGCCTGTGCAAGGGCAGGATTCGGTTCCGGTAAGGGCGACCAAGGTCTATTTGGAGCATACCAATACGTTATCGTTTGACGAGGCGGTGCGCCCGGATGTGCAGATTCTGACGGGGGATGTCTGTTTCCGGCATGACAGTTCGTATATGTATTGCGACAGCGCCTATTTTTATGAACAGACCAATTCGCTGGAAGCATTCAGCAATGTCCGGATGGAGCAGGGAGATACGTTGTTTGTCTTTGGCGATTATTTGCGTTATGACGGAAATGCGCGGATTGCCTATCTGCGTCGGAATGTCCGGATGGAGAACCGGCAGGTGACACTTTTCACGGATAGTTTGAATTATGAGCGGATTCCTAATATAGGTTACTATTTCGAGGGTGGATTGATTGTCGATTCGTTGAACCAGCTTTCCTCTTTTTACGGGCAATATTCACCGGGAACGAAGTTGGCTGTTTTTAATGACAGCGTGCGGTTGGAGAATCCGAATTTCACACTCTATTCGGATACGCTTCACTATCGTACCGACTCGAAGATTGCGACTATTTTGGGGCCTTCTGTTATTGTTTCGGATAGTGGGACAATCCGTTCGTCGCGTGGTTGGTATGATACGGTAAATGATAAGGCGTTGTTGTTAGATCGTTCGGAAGTGGAATCGGGGGTGCGGATTCTGACGGGCGATTCGATTTTGTATGACCGGGTGTCGGGTGTCGGAGAGGTGCATGGGCGGATGAGCCTAATTGATACGCTCCAGCGGGCGATCCTTGAGGGAGAAGTGGGTTATTATAACGAGCGGACAGGGTATGCGTTTGCTACCGATAGTGCGCTTTTCCTTGAATATTCGCAGGGAGATACGTTGTTCTTGCATGCAGACACGTTGCAGATGATGACGATTGATTCGGTTTATCGGGAGGTGAAGGCTTTTTACGGGGTTCGTTTCTTCCGGACCGACTTGCAGGGAGTATGTGATTCCATGCAGCTCAACACACGGGATTCCATATTATATATGTACACAGAGCCGATTCTCTGGAATGAGAATTATCAATTGTATGGTGATACGATTGCCATCTACATGAACGACAGTACAATCGACCATGCACACGTCATCCAATTTGCTTTTGCGGCGCAACATGTCGATTCGAGTTATTACAACCAATTGAAGGGGAATGACTTGAAAGCCTATTTCGAAGGGCAGGCGCTTAGGCGAATTGAGGTGTCGGGTAATGCGGAATCCATTTTTTATCCGCAGGAAAAGACGGGTGAGAAAGTCGGCATGAACGAAACGAAAAGCGGCTTTTTGACCATTTGGGTGAAAGATAACCAGTTGGACAAACTGAAAATCTGGCCATCGCCGACCGGTACGATGACGCCTATCCCTCAATTGACATCGGACCAGAAAACGCTTGACGATTTTTATTGGTTTGATTATATACGGCCGAAAAATCGTGACGACATTTATCAGGTGATAAAAAGAAAAGCGGCGGAAGCACCCAAGAGAAGCAATAAATTTGTACATTAGCGGGGTAATTAGAAATATCAATATAACAAGTATGGCGTTTTTCTCTTTTTATAATACACGAAGACCTCGCCAGTTCGACCATAAACCGATTTATTGGGATCCGAAAAAGGAGGCAATGGAAGATCGTATACGTAAGGTGAAGCGCGAGATGGGGCTGGAAGATCAGTTGAGCGCAGAAGATTATAAAGCTGAAATCAAAGGAAGTTTTATCGAAGGCACTTCTCATCTGAAAAAGAGTCGTGAGAGGGGGCAGGACAGCAGAAGCCGGACGTATAAGAACGGGAAGTTAATTTTGGCGGCAGTGCTATTGATTGCTTTATTCTGGTTTTTATTCATGCAATGAGCGATATTATCCATTTACTTCCTGACAGCATTGCCAATCAGATTGCAGCGGGCGAGGTGATCCAACGTCCGGCGTCGGTCGTGAAAGAATTGGTTGAGAATGCGGTCGATGCGGGGGCAAAGCATATCCGGGTCGAGATTAAAGATGCCGGTCGTACGTTGGTGCAGGTAATCGACGATGGAAAAGGTATGTCGGAAACGGATGCACGCATGGCGTTCGAACGGCATGCAACATCGAAAATATCCAGTGCTGATGACCTTTTCGCTTTACATACGATGGGTTTCCGGGGAGAGGCATTAGCCTCTATCGTGGCCGTTTCTCAAGTGGAACTCCGTACACGTTTAAAAGGGGCTGAGTTGGGGACGCATTTGTTGTTTTGTGGTTCCAAGTTTGAGAAGATTGAACCTGATGCTTGTAATGAAGGAAGTATTTTTTCTGTAAAGAATCTCTTTTTCAACGTGCCGGCGCGGCGGAAGTTCTTGAAATCAAATGAAACGGAGTTCCGTAATATCGTGAACGAGTTCGAGCGGGTTGCGTTAGTGAATCCTGATATCGCGTTTTCGCTTTACCATAATGATACAGAGATTTTCAATCTGCCGCAGTCGGGCCTCCGGCAGCGGATTGTAAATGTGTTTGGCAAGTCGTTGAATCAGAAATTGCTGTCTGTGACGGTCGAGAGTCCGTTGGCTTCGATTACCGGCTTCGTCGGGCGTCCGGATTCGGCTAAAAAGCGGGGTGCTTTGCAATACTTTTTTGTCAATGGACGGTTTATGAAGCATCCTTATTTTCATAGAGCGGTCATGCAAGCATACGACCAATTGATTCCTGCAGGCGAGCAACCCGGTTATTTCCTTTATTTTACATTGAATCCGGCTTCCATAGATGTGAATATTCATCCGACGAAAACCGAAATTAAATTTGAAGACGAACAGCCTATCTGGCAAATCTTGATGGCCGTAGTGCGTGAAACTTTGGCTAAGTCGAGCGCAATTCCGATGATTGAGTTCGAGGAAGAGCATGTGCCGCAAATACCGGTTTATAATCCTACACGGACTCCGCAAGTCCAGCAACCTCCCCGTGTGCAAGTCCATTCGAATTACAACCCGTTCGATGTGCAAACCTCGAGGACGGGTACAATGGATTGGGACAAGATGTATCAGAATTTTGAGGCGGAACGTGCTCAAGTTGAGATTGCTCCCGAATCCTCTTTTCTCCCGGATCCGGAGATGGTGGTCGAGAAAGTGCCGTCGGGAGCGGAAGAAAATCGTTTGTTTGAAAACGAAACCTCTGGTTCCTGCTATCAATACAAAGGACGTTATATCGTGACTTCGCTGAAGTCGGGATTGGCATTGGTCGACCAGCATCGGGCCCATATCCGTATCCTTTTTGACCAATACCTTGCCAATATCCGTCAGCGTAAAGGAGCCTCTCAGCAAGTGCTCTTCCCTGAAATGTTGGAATTGACGACGGACGAAGCGGCTGTTTTGCCTTGGTTGCTCGACGATTTGCGTTTCATAGGGTTTGACTTGGTCGATGAGGGTAACAATAATTATTCCATTCAGGGAGTTCCTGTCGGTGTGGAAAACTTAGACCCTGCGTTGTTGTTGCGCGACATGATTGACCAAGCGGGTGAAATCGGTTGTGATGTACAAGAAGAGGTTTGCCGTTCGTTAGCCCTTTCTTTGGCGAGGGCCGCTGCCATTCCTGCGGGTAAATCATTGTCATTGGTGGAGATGGATCATTTGCTGGCAGCTCTTTTTTCTTGTCCGGAATCGAACTTGACGCCGGACGGGAAAACGATTGTGACCTTATTGACGGACGAAGAGTTGGAAAAACGGTTTTGAGCCATTGGGCGTGCTATAATTTGTAAAGGTTGTATGATTAATTGATGTATTGACATGAAGAAAATGAAAATAGGTATCCTTTCATCGGGCGGTGATTGTCCGGGTATCAACGCGACGATACGCGGTGTGGGTAAAACGGCTATCATGCATTATGGGATGGAGGTGATAGGCATTCACAGCGGTTTTGCCGGTTTGTTGAATAAAGATGTACAGGCGTTTGACGAACGCAGTCTTTCGGGCATACTGAATTTAGGCGGGACGATCTTAGGAACCTCTCGCGAGAAACCTTTCCGTAAATTATTGGCTTCTGGGCAAAGCGAAAAGCCTCAAGTAATCAAGCAGAATTATGAGGAGCTGGATTTGGACTGTTTGGTGTGTATCGGCGGAAACGGCACGCAAAAGACTGCCGCACTGCTTTCGGCTATGGGATTGAATGTGATTGGTGTCCCGAAGACAATAGACAACGATGTGTGGGGAACGGATATTACTTTCGGTTTTGATACGGCGGTGAATATCGCTACCGAAGCGATTGACCGTTTGCATTCGACCGCTAATTCGCATAAGCGGGTGATGGTAGTAGAGGTGATGGGACACCATGCCGGGTGGATTGCCCTGTATGCCGGTATGGCCGGTGGGGCGGATGTCATTCTGTTGCCTGAACTGGGGTATGATTTGGATAAGATTAATGAAGTGATACTTGACCGTTCGCACCGCGGTAAACCCTATTCGATTGTCGTTGTGGCGGAAGGTATCAAGACACCCAAAAAGGGACATCCTTCGGCTTATGTGACTCAATCCATAGAAGAAGCAACAGGTATCGAAGCGCGTGATACCGTATTAGGCTATATCCAGCGGGGAGGAAATCCATCGCCATTCGATCGGAATTTGGCGACTCGTTTAGGGGGATATGCAACCGAATTGATTGCGAATAAGCAATTCGGACGTATGGTCTGCATGAAAGGGAATGAGGTTAAATCCGTTCCCCTGTCCGAAGTAGGCGGCAAATTGAAACTTGTTACGCCGGAACATGATTTGATTATACAAGGTAAAAGAATGGGAATCTCTTTTGGCAATTGACAATGGACAATTAACAATTAGGAAACGCAGAGGGGCGCAGACTATCAATAAAAGGTCTGCGCTCCTCTTTTTCACACCAAACATGAATCATAAAGAATGCGGATGGCTTCCTCCGGCGAGGCAGCAACGTGCCACAAGGTAAGATGCTCCGGAGACATGAAATGTTCCTCCACTGCCCGCCCAAATAACGTCAACAGAGAATCGTAATAGCCTGCCGTATTCAGGATAATGACAGTGCCTTCATACAGCCCCAATTGTCGCCATGTAATGATCTCCAACAGTTCTTCAAACGTGCCATAGCCACCGGGTAGGGCAATGACAGCATCGGCAAGCGCGACCATCCGTTGTTTCCGCTCGCGCATGTCGTTTGTGACAATCAGTTCCGTCAGTTTATGATGATACCACCCTTGCTCTACCATGAAACGCGGAATGATACCCGTCACCCGTCCGCCGACCTCAAGGGCACCATCTGTCACAGCCCGCATTAACCCGGTATTGCCAGCCCCGTTGATGACGTGCAGCCCCCTGCTGCCCAATAATTGCCCCAAGCGAAATGCAGCATCGCGGTAAACCTCCGCCACCTTCGGACTCGACGCGCCATATACGCAGACATGCTGTAATTGTTTTTCTTTCTTTTCCATGTTTTATATTCCTTTCTTTTCTTGACGTATGACTGAGAAGCGATGTTCTCCGTCCACATACTGATAGGTGATTTGGAAGTCATACTGCCGGCAGATGGCATCGACAATGGCCAGTCCCAATCCCGTCGATTCCTGCTTCTTGTTGCCTTGGTAGAAACGCTCGAAGATATGTTGCTTGTCCAACGACGTAGGCTCACCTGTATTGGCGACGGTCATCCCGTTGGCATCCAGATAAATATGCACATATCCCCCCTGCCGGTTATGGACGAAAGCGTTCTTCAAGAGGTTCGCGACGAGGGATTCGGCAAGCGTCTCGTTCATCCGAAGTACAAGCCGCCCGGAGGCCTCTAACGAGTCGGTGACCTCATAATGAGCGAATATCTCCCGATAGTCATCTAACAGACGCTCCACGATGCTATTTATATCAACGGGTTGACTGTCCGTGAACTGCCTATTGTCGATACGGGAGAGGAAGAGCAGGGAGCGATTCAGGCGGACGATGTAGGTCAAAGTCTGTTTCATCTTGAACAGTTCGCCCATCTGCTCCTCCGTCAGAGGTGTATTGTCGAGCAACCATTCAATGCGGTTGTTACAAACGGCTAAGGGAGTCTGCAACTCATGTGACGCATTGCCGATGAACTGTTTCTGTTGCTCGAAAAGCGCTTCCGAACGGTCTACCGCCTCTTGGGCCGCCCGGTTCAGGCGACGAAACTCGGTGATATGCGAATCCGCAGGGTCGGGGACAGGCTTCGAGGGACGTCCCGGCAGGTAATCGTCCAGCCAATGCAACAGGGCATAAAGCGGACGCAGACTACGGAAGAACACCCATGCACAGACACCTACAAGCGTCACCAATAGTACGGCATAGAGAAACAAGATCCAATTGGCCACAGCCCCCCGTAAGTCTTCCTTCTCGAAGGATGGCGTTGATACCTTTAAAAGGAAGTAAGTGTCGGATTCATCTCGGAATATCGTTTGCAGCACACGTGCCGGTTCGGTCTCTTCTTTCTCGGGAATGTAGACCGCCGCGTCGTAGTATTCGATGGTCGGCATTAGCCGAGCCTCTTCGGCAGAGATGGGACGAATCTCATACGTGTTGTTGGTCCCATCGCCCATCGCCGGAAGCGGTTGCCCGGCAAGTGCCCGGATGATAATCGTCTCCGAATAATCCTCCAGCGCATCATCTACTTCGTCATTGATTTCATCAATCATCGTGAAGTAGAAAAACACTGTCCACCCCGTCAGCACCACCAACAGCGCAATCGACAGGCGAATCAAGACAACGTAGATTAGTTTCATATCACTTGCCCCCTTCATCGCTACCCGATTCGTTGACCACCAATTTATAACCGAAGCCGTAGACCGAACGTATCTCCACGTTCGCACCCGCACGCTTCAACTGCTGCCGAAGATTCTTCACCTGCGCATAGACGAAGTGGAAGTTATCCGCCTGGTCTATATGGTCGCCCCAGACGGCCTCTGCCAACACGGCTTTGTCGATGATATGGTTCGGGCGATTGGCAAAATAATAGAGTATGTCATATTCCTTGCGCAGCAACTCTACCTCCCGGCTATCTACAAATACCCGAAAGCTATCCGGTTCTATCCGCAGGTTTCCTATCTGAATATCCGACGTTGCTCCATCGCGTTGCCGCCGGAGTACACTGCGGATGCGGGCATTCAATTCGGCCAAATGAAACGGTTTGGGCAGGTAGTCGTCGGCACCTTGTTCAAGTCCTTCCACCTTGTCTTCAATCGAATCGCGCGCAGAAAGAATAATGACCCGCTCGCGCCGCCCCTGTTGTTTCAATTGGGCAAGCAGTTGCAAGCCGTTACCGTCGGGCAGCATGATGTCCAACAGAACGCAATCATACGTATAATCGGCAATTTTCATCTCCGCCTCGCGAAAGGTGGCAGCCATTTCCACTACATAGCGTTCTTTCACAAGTGTGCGTTGCATCAATTCGCGTAACGAAGGTTCGTCCTCTACGATTAGTATCTTCATATCTATCTGTTTTTACACGGTCAAAGATAATAAGCAAATTCAAAACCAAGTTGAAATTGATGCGATAACCGACTTTATTGAGAGATTCTCCGCCACTTATACGCGGATTGTCAGCTATTTTTGTTAAGTTTGCCCGTCTATTCAGGACAGGAAAAGACAAGACGAACCAATAAATTCATAAAAATAAAAATGTTATGGCAACAACTCCGTTTCATTATGAACCGATGTTCCAATTAGGACCGGACACGACAGAGTATTATCTGCTTACAAAAGATTATGTTTCCGTATCCGAATTTGAGGGAAAACCCATTTTGAAAGTCGCCCCGGAAGGCCTTACGGCCATGGCAAACGCGGCTTTTCGTGACGTATCGTTCATGCTTCGCCGTTCACACAACGAACAGGTAGCAAAAATCCTGAGTGACCCGGAAGCAAGCGCGAACGACAAATATGTAGCCCTCACCTTCCTGCGCAATGCCGAAGTGGCAGCCAAAGGGGTCTTACCTTTCTGCCAGGATACCGGAACAGCCATTATCCACGGTGAAAAAGGGCAACAAGTCTGGACAGGTTATGAAGACGAAGAGGCTTTGTCGTTAGGTGTCTACAAGACCTATACGGAAGAGAACCTTCGTTATTCGCAAAACGCGCCTCTCTCCATGTATGAAGAGGTCAATACAAAATGCAACCTGCCGGCACAAATCGACATCGAATCAACGGAAGGTATGGAATACCGCTTTCTCTGCGTGACAAAGGGTGGAGGTTCGGCCAATAAGACCTATCTGTATCAAGAGACGAAAGCGATTTTGAATCCTGCGACATTAGTTCCTTTCATCATCGAGAAAATCAAGACATTGGGTACGGCTGCTTGTCCGCCTTATCACATTGCCGTTGTCATCGGGGGAACTTCGGCAGAGAAAAACCTGTTGACAGTTAAATTAGCCTCCACGCACTATTACGACAACTTGCCAACGACCGGCAATGAATACGGCCGTGCTTTCCGCGATATTGAACTGGAAAAAGAGGTGTTGAAAGAGGTACACAATATCGGACTAGGAGCACAATTCGGTGGAAAATATTTGGCACACGATATTCGCATTATCCGCCTGCCCCGTCACGGAGCCTCTTGCCCCGTCGGACTGGGTGTCAGCTGCTCGGCAGACCGTAACATCAAGTGTAAAATCAATAAAGACGGTATCTGGATTGAAAAGCTCGACAGCCATCCCGGCGAATTGATTCCGGCAGAACTGCGCGAAGCGGGTGAAGGCGATGCCGTACGCATCAATCTGAACCAGCCGATGGCCGATATTCTGAAAGAGCTTGACAAGTATCCGGTAGCCACCCGCCTGTCATTAAACGGGACGATCATCGTAGGCCGTGATATTGCCCATGCCAAACTGAAAGAGCGTCTTGACCGGGGCGAAGATCTGCCGCAATACATCAAAGATCACCCCATCTACTACGCCGGTCCGGCTAAAACACCGAAGGGTATGGCGTGCGGTTCAATGGGTCCGACGACAGCCGGCCGTATGGACCCGTATGTAGACCTTTTCCAAAGCCATGGCGGAAGCATGATTATGCTTGCAAAGGGGAACCGGAGTCAGCAAGTGACCGACGCTTGTAAAAAGCACGGAGGTTTCTACTTGGGCAGCATCGGTGGCCCGGCAGCCATCTTGGCACAAAACAACATCAAGAGCATCGAATGCCTCGAGTACCCGGAACTGGGCATGGAAGCCATTTGGAAAATTGAAGTAGAAGATTTTCCGGCATTCATTCTGGTTGACAATAAGGGGAATGATTTCTTCAAGCAGATTAAACCACGATGCACCTGTTCCAAATAAGAGAAGGTCATTCACGGATAAATAAAAAGAGAGCCGAGCGTTCAATCGCTCGGCTCTCTTTTTTATCTCCACATAAAACGTCTTAAAAACCGACCTCGTCAAACGGCATACGGGCCAATATTCCCTCCTCTGTTTCAGCTTGCCGAATCTTGGAAAAAAGTTCAAATTCCTTTTGTCCCATCACAGATTTGGCGATGGAAACTTTCGCCTCATCCAACTGCTTCTCCATAAACTTAGTCAGGAAATCTTTTGGCGCATCCGAAACCGTCACCTTATAATCAGATAAACCAGCCAATTCGGCAGCCACCTTGATGGCCGTATCCAAACCTCCCAATTCGTCGACCAAACCGCGCTCCAACGCCTGCTCGCCCGTCCAGACACGTCCTTGCCCAATCGAATCAATATCGGCCTTTGCCATACCCCGGCCATCGGCGCAACGGGTCAAGAAAAGATCATAAGTCTGCTCGACACTGTGTTGAATCAGCGCTTTCTCATCCTCACGCATCGGCCGGGAGAAATCGCCCAAGTCGGCATACGTATTGGTTTTGACGATATCCGTCGTCAAGCCTACCTTCTCAAACGTACCGGCAAAATTCCGGAAAACGCCAAAGACGCCAATGGAACCCGTCAATGTGGTACGCTCTGCCACAATCTTGTCGGCCGCACAAGAGATGTAATATCCACCCGAAGCCGCATAATCTCCCATCGAAACAACCACCGGCTTTTCTGCTTTCAAATCGACCACACCTTTCCATATCTGTTCAGAAACGTAGGCACTTCCGCCGGGTGAATTCACGCGGAAAACAACCGCTTTTACATCCTCATCCTCTTGTAGTTTGCGCAGCTTCTTGGCCATCTCCTCCGTAATAACAGCCGCATCACCACTCAGAGGAGAGGAGGAAGAGGCTTCATCGATGATAGTACCTTCAGCATACAGCACCGCAATTTTATTGTCGCTCTTCTTTTCCTTCTGTTTGATCGAAACGATTTTCTTGACATCTGCTGTTTTCAATTTATCATCCATGTCTTGTCCAGCCATCCTCTTCACACTGTTTTCGGCTTCATACCGATAGCGAAGCGCGTCAGCCAAATGACAATCAATGGCGTTCGTTGTCTGCCCCAACGCCAACCCTTCATTTAAATAACGTTCCAGCTCGCCGTCTGCCAGATGGCGGCTTTCTTTAATCGCCGATGTGAGATTTCCCCAGATGCTCTCCAAAAACGAGGTCAGTTGTTCGCGGTTGGCATCGCTGAACTTCTTTAAGAAAAAGGGTTCAACCGCACTCTTATAGGTTCCCACCTTGAAGATATAGTGTTCCACTCCCAGCTTTTCAGCCAATCCGGTATAAAACAGACCTTGAGAAGCCAAACCTACCAGCCCGACAGAGCCTTGCGGATTCAAAAACAAAGAATCCGCTACACTGCACAGATAATAAGCCCCCTGCGTATAACTATCGCCATACGAAACGATGAATTTCCCGCTCTCTTTGAAATCCACCAATGCCCGGCGAATCGCTTCGATTCCTGCAAAACCGCCATGCAACGCACCGGCTTCCATGTAAATTCCTTTGATATGCGCATTGTCCTTTGCCACCCGAATCGCCTTGATTACTTCCGGTATGGCAAGTTGCGTATTGCTCTCGCCCATCAACTCCGCAAAAGGGTTGTCGGTCGCTTGTTCGACCAAAGTCCCATCCAGTGACAATTTAAACACTGTGTTTTTATCCGGTTTATACTCCGAAGAGCCTCCCCCGGCCGTCGCAGCCACTCCCATTAAAAAAAAGACAGAACCCAGCACAAGGATTCCTGTCGCGATTAGTACACCCAATGTGGATGCAAACATCGTCTGAAAAAATTGCTTCATAACTTTTATCTATTATTTATTATTGTTTCTTTGCATTGTTTTCCAGTGCAAAGAAACATACTATTTCAAAGATTTCCAAAGAATCTTCGGAAACAAACCGAAACTTACTTAGGGAGTAATCAGACTTTTCCCGGAGGGTAAATTTTCGCACGCAAGAACTGTCCCGTGTAGGATGTTTCGCACGAAGCAACCTCCTCCGGTGTCCCGCAACAGACCAAATTCCCGCCGGCATTGCCTCCTTCCTGACCTAAATCAATCAGGTAATCGGCGCATTTGATTACGTCCATGTTATGCTCGATAATCACGACCGTGTGTCCTTTCTCAATCAAGGCATCAAACGCCTTCAGCAGCGTTTTGATGTCGTGGAAATGCAGGCCGGTCGTCGGTTCGTCGAAGACAAACAACGTGGATTCCTGTTTCTCTTGCCCCAGATAGTACGCCAGTTTGACGCGCTGGTTCTCACCACCCGACAGGGTCGAAGAGGTTTGCCCCAGCTTGATGTAACCCAGCCCGACGTCTTGCAGCGGCTTCAATTTCTTCATGATTCGCTTCTCCTGCGTACCCGGATACTGCTCAAAAAACTCAATCGCCTGATTGACGGTCATCTCCAACATGTCATAAATGTTGACACCGTTATATTCCACATCCAAAACCTCTTGCTTGAAACGTTTGCCATGACAGACATCGCACTCCAGCGTAATATCCGCCATAAACTGCATCTCGACTGTTATCTTCCCTTCACCCTTGCACTCTTCGCAACGGCCTCCCTCTTTGTTGAATGAAAAATAGGCAGCCGAATAGCCCATCTGACGGGCCAACGGCTGGTCGGCATACAGTTTGCGAATCTCGTCATACGCACCGATATAGGTAACCGGATTGGAGCGGGAACTTTTCCCTATCGAGTTCTGGTCGACAAATTCAATGCCTTTAATCAAGTGCATGTCCCCTTCCAATGCCTTGCAATCGACCATCAAATGCGCCGCCTCATCCAGATAATGCTTGACTCCTTCATAAAATATATCACGCACCAATGAACTCTTCCCCGATCCGCTGACACCTGTCACGACTGTCATCACATTCAACGGAAACTTGACATCAATCCCTTTCAGATTGTTTTTCCGCGCCCCTTTCACCTCGATATAATTGTTCCATTTACGGCGGAAAGGCGGCACCTCGATTTGTTCCTCACCGGTCAGATAACGAACGGTATAACTATTGCTACACGTTTGAAGCTCATTCACAGGACCTTGATAGACCACTTCGCCACCCAAACGGCCTGCCTTCGGACCGATGTCGATGATGTAATCGGCTGCGCGGATGATCTCCTCGTCATGCTCGACCACCACCACTGTATTACCCAACGCCTGCAACTGGCGGAGCACCTTAATCAGCAAATCGGTATCGCGCGAATGCAACCCGATACTGGGTTCATCCAGGATATACAACGAACCGACCAAGCTGCTCCCCAACGACGTAGCCAAGTTAATCCGTTGGCTCTCGCCTCCGGAAAGGGAAGACGACAAGCGGTCGAGCGTCAAATATCCCAAACCCACGTCCAACAGGAACTGCAACCGGTTGGATATTTCCGTCAACAACCGTTTCGCAACAGCGGCATCGGTTTCGTCCAACTTCAATTGGTCAAAAAACGCCTTGGCTGCCGTGACCGGCATCGCAACCAATTCAGCGATGTTCTTACCCCCGACCTTTACATAAAGCGCTTCCGGACGCAAACGTGCACCCTTGCAGGTCGGGCAGACGGTCTTTCCTCGATAACGCGCCAGCATCACGCGGTACTGGATTTTATAGAGATTCTCTTCTACAAACTTGAAGAAATCGTCAATACCATGCAATCCGCGCGCCCCATGCCACAACAGGTCTTTTTCTTTCTGCGTCAAATCATAATAGGGACGATGAATCGGGAAATGATAACGTTCGCTTTTGATGATAAACTCCTTCAGCCATTCGCCCATCACCTCGCCTTTCCAGCACATGACAGCCCCTTGGTAAACAGACAAGCTCTTATCCGGTATCACCAGATTCTCATCAATCCCCAACACGCGCCCGAAACCCTCACAGGTCGGACAAGCCCCTAAGGGATTGTTGAAACTGAACATCATATCGCTTGGCTCTTCAAACGTCATCCCGTCTGCCTCGAACCGTTTGGAATATTCCTTAACAACCACCTCTTCCGGCAAATAAATGCGGACAATGCAGGTGTCATGTCCTTCAAAAAAGGCGGTTTCCACCGAATCGGCCAACCGGCTTTTCAGCGTCTTGTCGTCCGACACCGCCAAACGGTCTATCAACAACTCCACATGCGGCGCAGCCAGCAAAGCGGCATCCGCAAGCACTTCGCCGATTCGGTAAATCGTATCGCCTATCCACAAACGCGTGTAACCCTCTTTTTGCAAGATTTCCAACTGTTCCTTCATCGCCCGCCCCTCCGGCAGCACGACCGGCGCAAAAACAGCCAGACGAGTCCCCACAGGATAAGCAAGAACGTCACGTACGACGTCGCTCGCCTGATGTTTTTTCACCTCCACTCCCGAAATGGGCGAAATCGTTTTCCCAATACGGGCATACAACAACCGCAGGTATTCGTAAATCTCCGTCGAAGTCCCCACCGTCGAACGCGGATTCCGCGTGTTGACCCGTTGCTCGATAGCAATGGCAGGCGGAATACCCTTGATATAATCACACTCCGGTTTACTCATGCGCCCCAAAAACTGCCGCGCATAAGCCGAAAGACTCTCCACATAACGCCGTTGCCCCTCCGCATAAAGCGTATCAAAAGCCAACGATGATTTTCCGCTTCCGGAAAGCCCCGTGATTACTACTAACTTATCCCGTGGAATCTCCACATCAATATTTTTCAAATTATTGACCCGAGCCCCTTTGATAAATATGGAATTATTTTCGGACATATACTGTTTTTCCCCTTTCAATCTTTCAAGTTACAAAGGTAAAAGGAAATCAAACACCACGAAAAAGTTTCACCATTTTCTCCACCGTGAAACTTTTGTTTCCCCGGCAAGAAACTTTTGTTTCACTGCGAGGAAACTTTTGTTTCTTGCGGGAGAAGTTAATATCTCTTTATCCCTTCATTTTTCAAACAAACAATCCTATATTTACATGAATCTAAAAAAACAGAATTGAACATGTACATAAATAGCTCTATGGTTTTCATCCGTCGCACATTTTTTAGCGTCTTTGTTATCTTTTGTTTTGGCATATTCCATCCGGCAAAAGGACAAGCACAGACTATCATAAATAACCTTCGCTGTGAATACCTGACTAATCCGATCGCCATAGAAAATCCGAAGCCGTTATTAGGTTGGTGGCTACAGTCGGCAGAATCCAATAAACGGCAAACAGCTTATCAGATTTTAGTGGCCAGCTCGTTTTCTTTATTAGAAAAAGGAGTGGCTGATTTTTGGGATTCAGGAAAGATAAATTCTTCGTGTTCGCAGCAAATAGCATATAAAGGGAAACCACTCGCTTCTCGGCAGACGCTTTATTGGAAAGTACGGATCTGGGATGAACAAGGAAAAGTTTCTAAATGGAGTGAGACCGCACAATGGACAATGGGACTTCTAAAATCTTCTGACTGGCTGGCTAAATGGATCGGTAATCAAAACGATTGTTTCCCGGACTCTACATTAACCTACCCTGCTCCTTATTTTCGCAAAACATTTCAACTCAACAAACCACTTAAATATGCTCGCATTTATATTTCCGGATTAGGATTCTACGAACTCACCCTGAATGGTAAAAAGGTCGGAGACCAAGTGCTCGCACCGGCTCTCACAAACTATGATCGCCGTTCTCTGAACAATTTATTATATTTTCACGACGATCAATCTACACAGCGGGTCTTTTACAACACCTTCGATATTACTTCAACGTTGCAGCAAGGAACAAATACGATGGGGGTTATTCTGGGTAACGGTTGGTATAATCAACGAGATCGAACAGTTGAAGGAAAAATGTGGTACGACACTCCTCGCTTGCTCTGTCAATTAGAAATCACTTACACGGACGGAACCACAGAGACTATCGTATCAGATGAGACAGATCGGAAGAGCG
>CALUTX010000016.1 GCA_944323815.1 uncultured Parabacteroides sp.
CGATTTCAGCTCATCCAAATGAGATTGGTAGACGCCACGCGGCAAAACGCCATACTTCTTGCAGATAGACGCCGCCATACCGACCACCTCGCCCATCATGCCGGTCGTACGCATCACCCGCACTGTGCCGAGTGCCACATGCGTCACACTGATGTTCCGCCCTGCCATGAACAGGTTGTCCACGTTGCGGGAATAGAGGCAGCGATAGGGAACGGCATAAGGATAAATCAAAATATGTTTGGTCACCGCCTTGAATTCATTGTTCGGGAAGTATTTGCTGTTCTCCGGGTCGGGTTTATGCAGGTCAATACTCCAGGTCGTCGCAAACGAGGCATCTTCGTGTACTACATTCTTTGTAATATCATCTTCTTTCAGAATGTAATCGCCCATCAGACGACGCGACTCCCGTTTGCCCGCAATATAAGCGACCCAATCCAATTTCCGATTTTTATAGGCGCTGTTCTCTTTCATGTGATTTTTCAAGAAACTCCAGTTGGAATAGACCACCAGCATCCCGTAGTCGCGAATCCGCTCGAAGTCGTTGATTTGGTCATAGTTCATACCCGTTTCCCATGTCCATTCGCCCATCATCACCTTCTCGCAGTTCTGCTCGTTGAACTCAACGCCGTAATTAAACTCCGGAAAGGCACACGGCTTTTCGTTGTCCGTAGAATACCACTGCACGGATGCGCCCATTGTCATCTTGTCCGCCTGCTCCGGTGCAATACTTTCACCGAACTCGTCGCGCCCTTCGCGCCCCATCCGGTAGTCGGCTCCTGCCAGATAGCCAATCGTCCCGTCGCCCGTACAGTCGGAAAAGAGCGGGGCTTCGAACTTCAGCTCCTTGCCGCTTTCGATATGTTTGGCAGTCACGGAAGCAATCTTGTCGCCCTCTTTCTCCACTTTGATGGCACGGTAGTTCAGGAAAAGTGTGACGTTCTTCTCCTGTGCCAGCCAATCCAATTTCTTTTGGTCTTCATAGTTGGCGGCCGGTTGTGCATTACCGCCTTTTTCCGGACCGAACTCCTTCTGTAAACCGCCCAGTTCTTTGTAAGGTCCCTCTTCAATCCGTCCGCCCAAATGCACGCGGATTTCCGAACTGTTGTTACCGCCCACCACCGGACGGTCGTTAATCAACGCCACTTTGCAACCCAAACGAGCAGCCGACACCGCCGCGCTCATCCCGGCAACCCCGGCCCCGACAACCACCAAGTCATACTCACCGGCAGAGGGTGCCACAGCCGGCAGCCCCAACGCCTCCCGACGGAACGCATCCAGTTCCTTCACATCCGACGGCGGCATCTTTCCCTCCTCCGTCGTGAAATAAATCGCATCGCAACGCCCGTCGAACCCGGTCAGGTCGTGCAACTTAATTTCTGTCTTCAGTTCCTTGATCGAGACCTTACCCGCAATCTGCCACATCCAAGCCGATCCTTCAGCTCCCAACGGGGAAGTCAGCTTTTTCCCTCCGACTAAAAGGCTGAACTTGCCGGGCCCTTCGCCCTGCTTCCAAGGCGAAGTCCAGTTATACGTCCGGACATACACATAATAAGTCCCCTTCTCCGGAAAAGTCACCTCCGTCGAAGCATCTCCCACCGGCGTTCCCAATCCATGCGCCAGCAAATAGGGCGACCCCATCAGGTCCATAAACTGCTGGTCCACCTTCCAGCCTCCTTTCGCCGTGAAGCTCTCCGCCTCCACCAATAAATCCGCCGCCTTCGCCGCCCCCACCGATAACAGGCACGACGAAAATAATGAAATAATGAATGTACGTGTGTGCATAAATAATCTATTTTAATTTAACAATCAGACTTATTCAATTTCTATCTCACGAATAACCAGCCGACGGAAATTTTTACCCGTCATCTGGATTTTAACAGCTTTAACCTCTACTTCTTCAAAATGGGCATCTGCTCCTTCACAATCAAAATCGGCCACTTTAACAAAAGTAAGTCCATCTCGGCTAATCCGCAAATCCGCAGCATCTAAATATTCTTTTGATTCATCACAAATAACATGTATATGACTTACTTTTTGCGATTTATCCAATTCCAACAAAAAGTAATTTTCTTTTCCTGTCGCAAATGAACTGGCAAAAAAGGTTTCATATTTTCCATCAAATGCATATTCCGGATCATAATATTGTATAGCCCGTATATTCGTTTCTATTCTGGCAGGCATAACCAATTCGGGATAAGAGTTTTTGGCTTTAAACCACTCACCTCCTAAAGTATCGCCTTCATAGAAATGAATTCCCACAGTCTTTAATTGTGGATACATGTTTTGCATTCGAACCGCAAAATTATCCCAATCTTTTTTATTGGGACGACACCATAACACCTCAGACAAAGCACACAAACGCGGATAAAACATCCGTTCCACCTCTTCCTGCGTTGTGACAAACTCTGTCCATAAACAGGCCTGCCCGCCTCTTACCAAATGCCTTTTTTCCGGAGAAATCCAATCATCGACAGGTTCCCACTCATAGATTTTCCGCAGCGGATTACGCGCGTAACCAAAATCATAATAACATGGATCTTTCGGGCACATAACGACCGGGATGTTCCTTGCCAATGCCTTCCGCTGCTGTTCCACTCCGTCGTTCTGCCACACGGTCAACATATCTTCAGGAGAAGCCGCATTCCTTGCATTAATTTCGTCCCAACCGACCATCACTTTTCCCTTCGAACGAACAATCTGGCTCACTCTCTTCGTGAAATAATCCTGAATCTCATGCAAATCTTTCATTCCTTCTTTCCGGTACAAAGCCATACATTTAGGACACTGACTCCAAACACCCGTACTCACCTCATCACCTCCTAAATGAATATACCGCGACGGAAAAATTTCAATCAATTCCTCTACCACATCTTCGACAAACTCAAATACACGTGGATTACCCACACAAACCATATTCTCTCCCGCACGTTTTCGTTTGTCACCATCTCGTTCCTCTGGATAAGTTTCAAAAGTTCCCCCATGACAAGACAATTCAGGTAAACCGGCCAACAACGCCATACTATGTCCCGGCAAATCCACTTCCGGGATAATTTCTATGCCACGCATAGCCGCATGCGCAACTAAATCTTTCAATTCATTTTTGCCATAATAATGTCCTGACAATTCAGGAAAATCATAATAATAACTTCCCCGTTCTGCTAACTGTGGGTACTTATCCATTGCCAAACGCCACCCTTGATTATCGGTCAAATGTAAATGCAATGTGTTCAGTTTAAAGAAAGACATTTGGTCAATGGTCTGTTTCAATTCATCTACGGTCCAAAAATGACGACTGCAATCCAACATTACCCCCCGATAACCGAAACGTGGACGATCCTTAATCACCAATTGCGGAAGAGTTCCATCTTTACTACCCAAAATCAGCTGTTGGAACGTTGTTAAAGCATAATTTAAACCGCGTATATCACCTGCTTCAATTGTAATCGAAGAATGACCAATCTCCAAACAATAAGATTCCGGAGACAAAGTTCCATTCTCTTTAACAGACAAAATCGCATTTTCTTTTGTCGTTTGTACAATCAAAGAAGTTCTTTTCTGCAAATCTTGTATAAACTGTTTCTCAATAGCATTCCATTTTTCAGGAAAATGAACTGTCTGCAACCTGTTTATCACAAAACGACTCACATCTTCCCGCACAAACACCGAATCCGGCCAAGGAATCAAACTGCCCCCTTTTTCTACATATCTTATACGATCAGCTTCAGGAAAACCTTTTTTCCCCACTCCTTTTTGCATCAAAGCCTTCAACTCCGACAAATACTCTTCATACACACCCCGAGGCGTCGTCTGATAAGTCTTGCATAAGGAAGCTGCCATTCCTACCACTTCCCCCATCATACCGCCAGTTCGCATCACCCGAACCGTACCCAATGCGACATGTGTCACACTAATATTACGACCCGCCATAAACAGATTGTCGATGTTGCGAGAATACAAACACCGATAAGGAACTGCATACGGCTCTATCTCCTCTACATCACAATATGTCAAAAAAGGTTCTTCCTTCAGTCCCGGAACGGGTTTCGGATAATGCAAATCCACTCCCCATGTGGTTGTAAACGATGCATCTTCATATTGCACATTATTCAATATATCTTGCTCTTTCAAAATCACATCCCCAAGCAGACGACGTGACTCCCTTTTTCCCCCAATATAAGCAACCCACGCCAATTTCTTATTGGCATATTGTTCCTTATCTTTACTATGATTCTTCAAATAAGACCAATTTCCATAAACTGCCCGCAAAGCATAATCTCGGATATACTCAATTTCTGTTATCTGATTCCTATCTAAACCAGCTTCCCAGTCCCAATCTCCTCGCGTAATCGGAATACATGTTTCTTCATTAAACTCAACAGCCCACGGACAATCCGGGAATACAACCTCTTCCTCTGTTTCTTCGGTATACCACTGCACAGAAGTCCCCATTACCAATTGATCCGCTTTTTCCGGGGCTCTTGGCTCTCCCGTTTCCGACTTACTTTCCCTGCCCATTCGATAGTCAGCTCCGGCTAAAAAACCGACAGTTCCATCTCCTGTGCAATCCGAAAACAAATTGCCTTCAAACAAATATTCTTTCCCTGTCTGAATATCCTTTCCGATAACAGCAACAATCCGATTACCGGCCTTCCGGACATCGACCACTTGCATATTTAAAAACAAGCTGATATGATCATGGCTCCGGATTAGGTTAAACTTCTTCTCATCTTCATAATTAGATGCCGGACCGGCATTATGTATCAGTTTTTCCGGGTTTCTTTTCAACAGAGACTTTATCTGCAGACTACGCTCGGATGTTGAATCCTGTTTAGCCTCCCAATTAGTCCAATGTCCCACACCGCCTAATTCATCCAACAAATTACCCAAATTGGAATAAGGTTGTTGAGTAATTAATCCGGATAATCCCACACGTACCTCCGAACTGTTATTGCCTCCCAACACCGGGCGATTTTGAATCAAAGCAACAGAACATCCCAGACGTGCTGCACTTATCGCCGCACAGCAACCGGCTATGCCTCCCCCCACGACAACCAAATCATAATATCCTTTATTTTCAGGTGTTTCAGCCAAATTCAATTGCTTACGACGAAATACAGCCAATTCTTCAGCGGATTCCGGAGGCAAAGATGTCAAATCCGTCGTAAAAAAGACAGCATCGCAACGTCCTTCAAAACCTGTTAAATCATGCAGCGACAAAATTGATTTTCCCGCCGACAAAAAAATGATACCTCCGTCCTGCCAATGCCACTCCGCTTTCTCTGTCCCAAATTGAACAGGTAATGATTTTCCATTCAACCTCAATTCAAAGCGACCCGGACTTCCTGCTTTTCCCCACGTTTTCACCCAATCGCGCGTTCTTACCCAAACACGATACGACCCTGACTGTTGTACATGAATCGTTGTCGTTGCATCTTCAACAGGAATCCCTAATCCATGTGCCAACAAATAAGGAGACCCCATTTGCTCCATAGACTGATTATCCAATACCCAACCGCCTTTATCAACAAAGTTTTCAGCCTCAATCCACAAATCTTCGGCTTTTGAAGAAAAGGCAATTGTACTCATTAATACTATTATTACCCATATTTGCCTCATACACATGCTTCTACAAAAAATATTGACCTTCCTCTTTCAAACGCTTTCGCAAATAAGCGACATCAATTTTATGTACATCATTTTTGCTTTGTTCAATTGCATGCACGGCCGCCATTCCCGCCGCTTCGCCTGTCACCAAACAACAAGGCATGATGCGTGTGCTTCCAAACGCTTCTGCATCTGTTGAGATACAACGACCCGCAGTCAGTAAGTTTTTAATTCCTTTTGGCGTCAGGCAACGATAAGGAATACCATGCGATTCTCCCTTTTTATAATGTTCCGGTTTATGTTTTCCACTATGTACATCTATATAATAACAATTCCTTCCTATCTCGTCTTCAAAAGATCTCCGTTCCCGCCAATCTTCTACTGTAAAAATATAATCTCCTTCTATTCGCCTGCTATCTCGTACCCCCAATAAAGAAGCAGTCCGAACCACAAATGCATTAGAAAAAGTAGTCGGACGGACATCTTTCATCGCCTCTAAATATTGGGTTGCTTTCTGCCGTCCCAAAATCATCGCATCTGATATGGCCCAAGGATCTGTCGTATCAACACGCATGTGTCCTGCATTACATTGAATTACATCTGGACCTATCAGGTTATTGCAAAAATGGGTATCGACCAATGGATATTTACCCGAACGAACCGCCTGATACAATGGTGTAGATTCATCTTTCCACACATAAAGCGTCGGTCCATTAATATAATCATACGAATCAACATTGGCAAAAGAAAAACACAGACTGGACATTTGGACCGATCCCTGATCATCATATCCCCGTTTAAAAGGAGCACCTGCCCATGCAGCCAAATCGCCGTCCCCCGTAGCATCAATATATACTTTTCCTTTAAAAGCAACCAAACCGGATTTATTGGAGACAATAACGGCGTCGACCGTATCATCCGAAGCCATCTCTACCGCAGCCAAGCGGGAAAAAAACAAAACCTTCGCACCTGCTTCCGTCACCATCCGGTCATAGACAGACATCAGATGTTCCGGATTGATACTGACCCAATCCAATTTGTCTGCAGCCTCATGGACAACTCCTTTTTTCGACTCATTGAATATCTTTTCCGCCAGTCCCCGATAAATCATTTTCTCACCATCCGAAAAAGGCGACCATGCCGGTACCATTCCCGATGTACCCATGCCTCCCAGTTGCCCCATCGCTTCGATCAATAAAGTCTTCGCACCTTCGCGTGCCGCAGCAATTGCCGCCGTACAGCCCGCCGGACCTCCTCCCACGACAATCACATCCCAACGGTCGTCTACCAGCATCGAGCGCTTCAGTTTCAGTTGTTTTTTGCTTACCGACATCGCTTCTGCCGATATAGCGTTTCCGGAAAATGCAGCAGCCATCGCCATCATTCCCGTACTCTTGATAAATTTCCTTCGTTTCATAAAAAAGCCTGTTGTTTTTTCGATTCTTTCTTTATTCTATTTCACCCCTGCAATCTTATTCATCTTCTCTCTTAGATAAACTATTATCCACGCCTAGATAAGGAGTTTATCCAGTATTAGATAAGGTGTTTATCTAGGCTTAGATAAACACCTTATCTAACGCTGGATAAACACATCCGGGTTTACAAGCCGCCCGGACGTTCTTCTTCCTCTTCGCCACCTTCTTCGGGCTTTCCGCCAATCCATATCTGCGTCGAGACACTGCGCGGCGTCTTCAGCAACGCGCCCGAGTTATACTGCGTCGTGACCGTCAGCGTGTATTCGCCGGCAGTCAGTTCCGCCGGAATCAGCAACGTCAGCTCAGAAGGTTTGTTCGTTGTAATCAAGTCGTCTTCGAGCTTCGTCTCCGTACCGTCTACATTCGTAAGCGTAACACCAACAGAAGGATCATCGCCCACAACCTTCAGCATCGCGCCACGCACGAAAAGGTTACGGCCTGCCGTCGCGCTGCCGTCCTTACGCCCCGTCTTGCGGTCTTCCGTCTCGATGATATACATCACATTCGCCTTTTCACCCAAGATTTCGACGCTCGTCTCGGCAATCGATTCGCGCAACTCTTTTCCTTGCGTGAAGGAGACATAAATGGAATTTTTCTCCGGATTCCACTTGCCTCCCTCCAACACGCCCAAGAATTTGGCGACAGCGTAGAACATCCCGACGTTCACCTTATAACCGCTCAACACCAAATCGGTTGTGATGCGGAGAAAGAGATTCACAACGTGTTGCAACGTCTCTTCCCGAAGACCGGTGTCTTCCTTTTTCATCTCGTCGAGGATATCCGCGAGGTTGGCACTTCCCTGCGATTCGAGTAGCAGGATTCGGTCACTTTTGTCGACTGTCACCGGATTGTCGGCAATTCAACCTTTCAATACTTTCTTCATGATAACTATGTTTGAATGAATTAATAAAAATCGTTTTATTTATACTCCAACCACGCCGTTACCGTCGCATCCGTGTCTGAGACAAAGCGGATCCAGCGGGCTTGGAACTCCTGTGGAAATTCATATCGCCAGGTTTCACCGCCTTTCAGGGATTGGACTTGGTATTCCATCCAGTCGCCGTTGCCGGTCGGGTCTACTTCGATGGTGATTGTCGCCTCTTTGTCCGCTGTCAGCGAAAGGCTCTTTTGGTCGTAGAAGGCAATCAGGTACGGATCGGAAGCCTCGCCCGCCTTCACGGCCGTGTCTTTCCAAGGACCACCCTGTCCGACAGGCTTGCCCAATGACCACAAGTCATCGATTACACCGACCCAAACAGCTGCTTTGCCGTCGTCCGAAACCACGATGTGCGGATTGTCTTTTCCCTCTTCAGGCGTCACACCGGTCAGTACCAACATGCCACGATAGGAAGCGTAGTCGTTGATGCGATAGTTATGCGTCGAAACGGGGCGAATCTTGGCGTAACCGTCTGCATTTTCAGCCGGCAGTTCATAGAATGTACCCATGCAGGAGAACATATCCCGTTCCGTCGCGATTTCACGGCAGATACGGAGTACACTTTGATCGGTCAAGCCCTTATAGGCCTCATTGCCCAGCGGCAGGCGCCAACGGCGGTTCTGATCGTCCACTATCAGCACAGAACCCGATTCGATGGCAATCACTTGTTGCGGAATAGCAAACTTCGTACGGATAAAGTCGGCCGTCTTGGCATCCTCTTTCTTCACTAATTCCAGCTTGTCACCCATTTCATAGTAACCCGTTTCGGTCACCTTCCCGTCAGTTGTCGTATTAGCCAACAAACCCAATGCGCGACGGTTGTCACCCAGACCATACAACAGGCCGCCGGTCGTCGTGCCCTTGTCCGCACTTGTCAAGCCTTTATAAATTGGGTCAGGTGTAGTTGTCCGGTTATCCGTCGAGGTATAGTTGAAGCTGACGGTTGCCAACGTGTTTTTGTCCGTCTTCACGCGAATCCACTCGCCTTGTTCTACCGAAGTGAATGGGACAAACGCTGCTTTACCCGCGTTAACGGAAACCGATTTCAACGTTTTCCACGTGTTGTCACCGGAAGCATCCACCTCGAACGTAAAGGTCACCGGTGTTTTTCCTTCGTTCTTCACCCAAGCGCTACGTTGCGTCCAACCGCTGAACAAGAACGGTTCGGAAGCGACATTGGCCTGTACGCTTTCTTTTGCCCAAACAGCACCTTCTGCTGTTGCCGGCCCCAGTTCGTCCGGACGAGTCAGAGAGGTAAACCACAGGTTCGAGTTCGACTGTCCCGGCCCTTCGATGTTGCCTTTAGCTTTGCGTTTGTTCAAAAACTCCTTTTGGGCAGAATCATCGCAGCCGAAGACTAATTGATTTTGCCACCGGGCAAAGTCGCCGATTACCTTCAGGTAGGCCGAACGCGGACGGATACCGGCCGAATGGTCGGCTGTGAATGTACCGGGAAAATGCCAGAACATCCCGTGCATCGTCATCAGGTAGTCCGGTTGTTCGTCCGTCCCGACGTTACGGATACGCGGCCATTCCGTGTTCCAGCCATGTGCACCATCGTAGCTGTGGCTGGCTTTGGGCAAACGGTAGAACGTCCATCCCTTCTTCGCGTCGCGTACGCCCAGCAAAAGCGATTTGTAGTCCCAACCAAGCGTCCAGATCGGATCGGTCTCCGGATTCGAATTGCCATAGATGCCACCCGGGCCGGTCACTTCCGTAAATTGGTTGCGACGAATGACTTTCCAGTCCTTACCGTCCCATTCACTTAACGAACCGGATTCCACGTCGAATTTACTTAACGCTTCTTGGGTATCTTCTCCATTATTTGCATAAACCGCGACACCTTGACCGGAATAAAACCCTTTTCCGTGCACACCAGGCAACAATGGACTGAATTGTGCCATATTCTCCTTCTTGCGAACTTCATTCCCGTCCACATAAAGCATCTTGGGCTGAAGCGTGTGTACATCCACTTCATAAAAACCTTCCTCCATTGTTCCGTAATAAATCTTATTGGCAGGATCAGTCAGATGGCGGGCATTACCTGTATGGCGACCCGGCATATCCTTGTAAGGAATCGCACGAACCTTACCTGTTTGATCGATGGCATACGGTCCGATAAACAACTGATTGCTCTCTTTGTGGATCATCCGGTTAGCAGGCGTTCCACCGATGCTTTCTTTATATACTGTCTGTTGATAGTCTGGAGAGATGGAGTATAACTTGTCCGAAGAACCATTCGGAAGGTGCGGCCCGTAAGTAATCACCCATAAGCGATCAGCCCAAGGGACAACCGCCCCCGTTCCGCATTCTCCTTCATTATTATAATAGGCAAGACGGGGATAGATGCCGGAAATTGAATCAGTAGTTTGCTTGATGACCTCATGGTTCGTGCAAGAAAGACACAGTGTGGTTGCTATAAAAAGAGAATATTTTATTGTATTCATAATCTTTTATTTAACAAACAAATTGACCATTCTATGATAAATTCCCATGTACACACAAAAATCAAGCATATACATGGGAAATCTCATTCATTACCAATTCGGATTCTGGGTAAGATTCGAATTAATTAAAAGATCTGAAGCCGGAATAGGCCACAAATAATCACGATTCGCATCAAACTTACGTTCCGTTGCTACAACAATATATCCGGCATCCACCATATAACTCAAATCGGCAATGCCGTCTTCATCTATTTGTGGAACACCACCCAATGGATAATTTCCATCTTTCCAATTTTGAATCAATCGCTGATATTTATCAGAGACCGTACTTTCATCGCCATCCCACATGGTATTGCCAGACCATGCACGGTCTAAAAAATAGACAGGACGATTATAAACCTTTTCTGCTATCCGCCACCGAATCAAATCATTGTAACGATGTCCTTCCCAAGCCAATTCAATAAACCGTTCCGTACGGACGAGCGTTCTCATTTGTTGCTGTGTCCCAACAGTTGCTTGCGGATAAGAAATACCCGTTCCATTATAAGCACGTTCCCGCAGTTTATTGATTGTCTGGTCAAGTACATCTTGGGTACATTGCCCTAATTCTATCATGGCCTCCGCATACATGAGAAGAACATCTCCATATCTTAAGTAAGGATAAGTGGTTGGTGCACCAGCATAGCTATTTTCCAAAAATGATTCATCAATAAATTTCTTAAACAAAAATCCATTATATGAAGCATGTTCTGCTCTTGCTTTTGAATCATTATTTCCTACTTGGGTTCCATCGGATGCACGCATGACAGTTATACGAGTCGGATCCGGAGAATATTCATATCCCAACCATACATAATCATTCGGATCATACGTCCCATCAAGCACACTCTTGGTATATGCACTTGCAAACGGTACAATCGTCATAGCCATACGCGGGTCACGATTCTCAAAGATATCCTTCGGATTATACAACGGAGATTCGTCAATCGGCTTTCCGTCTATACAAGGATAAGCACAAATCAATTCATAAGATGGTGCCTTTTGTCCTCCCCATCCTCCTGAAAGACGGGAAATGCAATTCAACACATCTGCTGCTACCCAATGATACTGCTTTAATGTAACATCCCCTCTGAAAAAGAATATCCACTCATCAGACCAAGAAGCCGTAAATAAATCCCGGTAATTGTCATGTAGTTTATACACATTCAAATCCATACATGCCTTTGCGGCTTCAGCAGCTATCGCATAATCACCATTATACAGCGCAACTCTTGCTTTAAAGGCATAAGCAGCCCCTTTCGTAGCCCGTTGTATACCCGAATAACTGGTCGGTAAACGCGAAGCTGCCTCATCAAAACATTCATAACTATATGCCAATACATCCGCTTTCGGAGAACGACTCGCGCTGTATGCTTCATCCAAAGTCATTCCTACTTTATCCAAAATGGCATCTCCCCAATGAAAAGCAATCATGCCATACGCATACCCCATATAAAAATAAGCTTCACCCTCATACTGGGTTATATCTGCTTCTGATATACCCATTTCACGCGCTTTATCCATATTGTTGATAATACGCAACGCACGAGCTATTCCTTTATAATAATTCGTCCAACGGGTACCGATTGTACTGTTTTCCGCCGTTAATGTTCCATTCTGCATGGCAGACGTTGTATTTCGGGCTGCCACATCATCTCCCCATGTCATATCATCAAACGGGAAAAAGTCTTTACGATAAAAATCATTCAAAGACATTTCTATCTCCGCCTGCGACGAATACCAATTTTCACTTGAACCTTCTGAAAGCGGCATCAAGTTAAGATCCACACACGACATAAGTGTGAGAAACGATAAGATACATATCGTGAATTTTATCTGTTTCATAGAATTACAATTTTAGAATTTAATATTTGCACCAAATGTAGCCGACATGGATATAAAATCAGAATTAGAACCAACTTCCGGATCCCAGCCCTTCGGATAATGGCTGATTGCCGGTAAATCATTCAGACTAATATATACACGAAGTCCACCCACATGAAGTTTATCCATCCAATTTTGAGGTAAGGTATACCCTAATGTGATGTTCTTTACACGAAAGTATGCCCCATTAAACAACCAATAATCAGAACCGGTATAAGTGTTCGTCGTATTAGTATAAGTCAAACGCGGATACTTAGCTGCACGATTTTGTTCCTCCGTATTGAACTGACTCCAATAATTACCTAAAACAAGAGAAGGTACAGCCCCCCATTGTTCTTTTAACGGTTGAATCCAAGCAGAGTTAAACAATACATTTTGATGTCCTACCCCTTGAAATGAAAGAGAGAAATCCAAACCTTTCCAACCCAAGAAAAGATTACCACCAAACTGGTATTCCGGCAACGAGTTTCCTAAACGAACTTTATCGTCCGCATTGATAACCCCATTTCCGTCCACATCCACATATTTGATATTACCTGCCTTATCGTTTGCTGTAAGTGTCGGATATTTATTTCCATTCTCATCATACAAGTCTGCATCGGTGACAAACAATCCATCCGTTTTATACATGAACCACTCATAATAATAGGATCCCTCTTCATAGATCTTATTCCCATCAATCGTTCTCTTATCACCTAAATAGCCCATCTTCGAACGGTAATCAGACAGATTAAACGATACGCCATAAGAAATATCTCCTATTTGGTCTCGCCAACCAAGATCAATTTCCCAACCTCTCGTGTGCATATCTCCTGCATTTTGAGAAGGAGCCGAGAACCCTGCATAAGAAGGGAATCCCAACGTCAGTAACATATCGGTAGTCTTTTTATAATAATAATCTCCCGTTATACTCAAACGATTATCAAGCAAATTCATATCAATACCGACACCATAAGTTGTCGTCGTTTCCCATGTAATGTCTGAAAATGCATAGTTCCATTGTGCTGCGTTTTGAACAGCAATCACAGATGCAGCCCCTTTGTCATACATATAACTGTTTCCGAAATTAATTGCAGCTTGATATGGAAATTCAGAACCAATCCGCTCATTACCCAATGATCCAACAGAAGCCCGTATTTTCAAATAATCAATCTTACTGTTTTTCGGGAACCAAGATTCACTGGAAGCGACCCATCCGGCAGAAACAGAAGGGAACACGCCCCAACGACAACTGGAAGCAAAACGAGAAGAAGCATCAGCACGGACATTCGCTTGCAACATATACCGATTCTTGAAAGAATACATCACACGTCCGAATACAGATTCATACGCATTATGTCCCGCACTACCGGAATTGTATTGATAATCTTCCGGGCCTAAATTCAAATAAGGATAGGTATCCAATTCATAGTTATTTCTCGAAGCCCCTAAATTCTCCCATTTATTCTTATACCCTTCGTAACCAACCATCGCATTCAGTGAATGATCGTTCCATTTATTTTGATAATTGGCATAAAACTGATATGTTCGGTTTTGCGATATATTGCGAGTTTCTTCAAGCGATGTCGATTTATTACTCTGTGAAGGAATAGACGAACCATCTTCATAATACACATTGACCGCTTTTGTAAATTTCTTTCCTTGTGTAAATGAATAACGAGGAGAAAATACAGCTGTCAATGTTAATCCTTTGATTGGAGTCAAATCCAACTGTGCTTTACCCCCAAATTTGTAGTAATTCGTGGTATTTGTTCCACCTTCGTTAAGCATGGCATAAGGATTCGCTCCTGACTTCACATCAGCATAACGTCCGTCTTCCCAAGTAGGGTTATAATAAGGAGAAGCCAAATAAGCCCAATAAATCGCATTGATAGTGGAAGGAGACACGCTTTCCGAAGTCGAGAAATCCACATCTAAACTGGCATGAATCCACGAATTAATTTTATAATCGTTATTCACACGACCAGCGTACCGTTCATACGATTTATACTTGTAATAACCATCCGCCGTTTGGTAATTAAAAGAGAATTTCGATTGCAGCTTATCTGTTCCTCCCGACAAATTGACATTATGCTGTTGGTGGGACGTCGTGTTCTTCAACAACAAACCAACCCAGTCCGTGTTCGGATAATGATAAGGATCTATGGCATTATTCGCCATCCAAGAATCAATTGTCTCTTTCGAGTATTGCGAATAAGGATCGGAAGCTCCGTCATTATACTTAATTTCATTCTGAATATTCATCCAATCAATCACATTTCCATTAGTAGGTTTCGTAGTCGGCCTATCAATAGAATATTCATAAGTATAATCCAAATTAAACTTGTTCGTCTTAGCCCTTTTGGTAGTAATCAATATAACACCGGCTGCTGCGCGAGAACCGTAAATAGCAGCAGAGGCCGCATCTTTCAAAACACTCATCGTTTCTACATCACTTGCGATTACATCATTCAATGAACCGGGAACTCCATCAATAATAACAAGAGGATCATTGGTTGAAAGTGTTGTCACACCACGAACTCGAACTGTTGCAGAACTTCCCGGAGCACCAGACGAGCGGGTTACTTCCACTCCGGAAATCTGTCCTTGCATAGCCGTAGATAGTTGTTGAGCGGAACGTTCTACTAAGGAAGCACCTTTTACACTTGAAATTGGTCCAGTCAAGTCACCCTTTCGAGCCGTACCATATCCAATCACTACAACTTCATCCAATAGTTCAGAATCTTCTCTTAATACTATGTCAAAAGAGGTACGATTATCAATTTTAACTTCACTTGTTGTGTATCCTATATAGGATACAGCCAGCGTTGCACCCGGTGCAACGCTTAGCGTGAACTTTCCGTCCACGTCCGTAATCGTCCCATTTGTCGTTCCCTTTTCGACTACGTTTGCACCGATTACCGGTTCACCGTTTGCATCTTTAACGACACCTGTGATGGTACGTTTGTCTTGTTGCACACCTTGTACACCGGCCGCGGTCGAGGTACCGGCTTTAATCAATACCTGACGGTCGATGATTTGATAACTGTAACCGGTATTCTTCAATACCTGTGCCAATGCCTCTTCAAGCGTCGCATCTTTCACGTTGATGCTCGCTTTTTGATTCACGTTCACATGATTGTCATTGAAAAAGAAGGTAAATTCGCTCTTCTCTTCAATGTCTTTCAAAATTTCTATGATACTGCTGTTCTGTTTGTTCATGGACAATTTATAGTCCTGCGCATACGTCGATGCGGAGATACAGCAGGCGACTCCTAATGAAAATAAGGTCGTAAGTCTCATGATACGTTTTAATTTTCTTGTTATTGGGACACATAGTGCCCGCTCTTCTTTTTTTTCCATATTTTTGTACTGTTTTTGATGAATATTAGATTGTTCATTCTTTGCTATTCCACTAACAGGAATGAACAATGCGTCAAAAATCTCTTTAATTGGAAGGTGCTGGCCGGCATCTTCCAATTTTTTAAACTTAACTTCTTTCCTTTCCCATAGGCATTGACTGTTTTAATGGTTTATATTCTGTTATTTTTCCTGTTTTTGTCTATAAATACACATGAAATTCGCTTTCCCCCTATTCAATCTATCTTTTTTTTCAAAAATTTTTTTCTGCGCTTCTTCCAAGTCCGGAGAAACAAGTCATGACCTTACACCGAATTGCCTTTAACGGCAATCCGACAGTTACTTTATAAGGAATATGTATAATATAGGAAATGCGATTAAAACGGATGGAGATTGATTCAAAAAAGTGAAGTGTGCGCCTGATAGGACTCGAACCTACACGTCTCACGACACCAGATCCTAAGTCTGGCGTGGCTACCAATTACACCACAGGCGCGATAACGTCTGCAAAGGTAGATAAATTCCTCAAATGTGCAAACCTTAGTCTGACATTTTAAAAATATTTTCCGCGCTTCTCCCAAGCACAGAAGATGCATCCCTTAGAATTGAAAATAGATAAAAGGTTGGACACCGGCACTTTTAAGCTGCACGACAATGAAAATGGCAGCAGCCAGGATGAATGCTTGCACGAACAACGGAGAACGTGACACCCACCGCTGCACCAGACTATCCGCCGAACGAGGCATGAAATGCAACACATAGCCCAGCACCATCAAGAAAAAGACGCCTTTATAACCTGCCACGAATTGTGTGAATACCTCCGGATGAAAATTCGTAAATATCTGCGTCAGCATCTCCCCGACCGTCTGCATCGAATCGGCACGAAACAGTATCCACCCGAAACAGACGACATGGAACGTGACCAATATACCAACCACACGCCGCCACGGTTTCATCTCCGTCCCCAACTGCTTGAAACTGCTGAAACGGCTCATCACAAACTTATGCACCGCCAACGCCACGCCATGCAACGCGCCCCAAAGGATAAAACGGACAGATGCACCATGCCACAGCCCGCCCAGCAACATCGTAATCAGCAAATTGACATACGTCCGCACCTTCCCCTTCCGGTTTCCTCCAAGCGGAATATACAGATAGTCTTTCAACCAAGAAGAAAGCGAGATGTGCCACCGCCGCCAAAACTCGGTGATGGAAGCCGACTGATAGGGCGAGTCGAAATTGATATTAAAACGGAAACCCAGCAACAGCGCGATACCGATTGCCATATCCGAATAGCCGGAGAAATCACAATAAATCTGCAACGCATACCCATAGACGCCCAACAGGTTTTCCACGCCCGTATAAAGCAACGGCGCGTCGAAGATGCGGTCTACAAAGTTCAAGCTGATATAATCCGATATCACCGTCTTTTTAAACAATCCGCAAAGGATAAGGAACATGCCTTCCCCAAATTCGGCCCGCGTAACGACCGGCGGATTCTTATATATCTGAGGGATAAAGTCACGCGCCCGCACAATCGGCCCCGCCACCAGTTGCGGGAAGAACGACACATAAAAGACATAATCGAGCCAACGCCGAAGCGGTTCGATTCGCCCCCGATACACATCGATGATGTAACTGATAGATTGGAAAGTAAAGAATGAGATGCCCACCGGCAGAAAGATGTCGAGCGGCTCAAGCGTAAAACCTTGCAAAGAGGCATTGCCCGTATAAAAACCCAGCTCGCGAGCCGCCACCGCCACCATATCCCGCAAGAAATTGAAATACTTGAAATAGGCCAACAAGCCCAAATCGACACACAGACTCACAACGACCCACGCCTTCCTTCCCCAGCGTGCCGTCGTCCGTGCCAACGCCTGCGCGATACAGAAATCGGACGTTGCGACAAAAAGCAGCAGCAAAAAGAACGCACCACTACTTTTATAATAAAAATAGAGAGAGAACAACGTCACATACAAAAGGCGTGCCAACAGATGACGCCTGAGCGCCATATAAACAATTAGGAAACCGATAAAGAGAAAAAAGAACAACCCACTGCTAAACAACATCGGTGCCGTCGGTTGATAGGTCAAGACTTCACCCAATTTCTCCAACGATAATCCACTCCAATACGCGCCTATTTCTTTCAAAAACTCACTCATCTTTCTTTAATTGATAATGGACAATGGACAATTGACAATTCGCGGACACGGGGAACGGGCAACAGAATCCTTTTTGTCTTCAATAATCCATCGTCTTTGGTCAAGTGCTTATTATATGTTTGCATCAATGCCCGATACAACAACGTCCCCTGTTCCCAATAGCCCTCTTTCGTAAAATGGATGCGGTCTTTCCGCAGTAGCTGCTCTTTCTGCCAGTCCGTGCAAGAGCCTTTGCCGCCGGTCGCCTCGAACAAATCCCAGCAGGCAAGCCCTTCCTCCCGGGCCACCTCGACCAGTGTCTGAGCCGCCCATTGCGTGTTGGTATTCCGCACGTACGTCCGCCGCTTGTTGACATACCGGCGGCGGTAACACTCCGGCGGCGTCGTCAGCAGCACCGTGACATCCGGCATACAACGCTTCACCAACGAAACAAACGCCCGCACCTGCCTGCCGAACTCCGCCCGGTTAAAGCGCGTCCCAAACGTCTCGTTTGTCCCCAGTGAAACAATCAGCAAAGCAGGGCGCAACACCGCCAAGCGACGCACAAAAGTTTCATCCGTATACTTCACAAACATCGCCCCGTTCACCCCCACCGAGTGATACAAAATCCCGGCTTGCCCGTTCGTCAGGCTGAAACCGTAATAGACATTATCAAAGGAAGAGGCAGGCAACAGACGGTCTGTCCCCTGCTTGCGCCGCGTGCTATGCAACATCAACGTATCCGTCAAGAAAGGCAACCGGAACGTATCCGCCAACACGCCCTCCACCGCCGGAGCAAGCGCAAGGCTCGTCCGCACAGAATCTTTCAGACGACCGGTCGGCAACATCGGCATCGCCTTTTCCCCTCGGTAAAGTACAGCTTCCCGGAAGGAAAAACCGGCTCCGTTCCGGGGCGCGATAGATACATTCAGATTAATCGACGGAGAAGCGGAACGAATGCCGATTCCGCCCGGGCCGATCGGACACCGCTTCCGGGCTTGCGTGCAACGTCCCAACCGCCACTCACGCACGGTAGAGGTAATAAAATAATCGTCCGGTTCATTCAGCCGCCCCAGCTTGAAAGGAGCCACCCATCCCCGGCCGGCATTCCCGAATTCGGCTTGCATCAGGCGCATCATCTTGCCCGAATAATAACCCGCTTGGATGTGAGAATCGCCCAGATGCACGACGGTCAGCACCGTATCTTCTCCGGCACGCAACAAATCCAAACCGGAGAAAAAAGATTGCAAGACAGTCGCAAACCGAATGGAATCCAGCTCCTGCCCTATCGAATAGGTAAGAGGCGGAAGCGCCACCACATCCACCTCGGCCGGCTCCTCGTCTGCCGCACAAGCCACATGGCCCGTAGCCAACAGCCACAGCCCAAGCAACACCAGACTAATTCCCCATCTTTTCCGCCTCATCATAAAACGCTTTTTCCAACATCAACGCATCCAACAAAGCGTTGGCAATCTCCTTTCCTCCCCGGAAACTCAAGTGCGTATAATCTTTGCTCGCCCAGTTATTTTCCACATAGCGCACCATGCTGTTCTCTCCGCCCATGGCGCCAAACACGTTCCAGAAGGCAATGCCCGAACGACGCGCCGCCTGCCGCTGCGCATGGAGCAACGCCAGCACGGCCGGCATCGTCTCAAACGTCCCGTCCACCTGTCGGCTCCGGTCGGAGACGCCCAGCATCAGGATATCGGTTTCCGGGAAGCAGACCCGCAAATGACGAACGGCCTCCTCCATCCGCTTGCCATACCAGCCGTATTGCATCACCGTGTCGGTCACGATGTTCAAACCATATTGCAAAACAATCAGGTCGTATGGGCGAATGGCACTCAGCTCCCGGCAACGGGCGCTGTCCAAACGCGACAAGGTCATCCCCGAATTCCCCCGCAACGAATAATTATCGACCACCACGCCCGTCTCATTCTCCAGCGCGACCCCCAAAGCCCGGAATCCCGCCGTATCCGCAAAAGAGAAAAAGGCCTCCGTGAAGCTGCCTTTACGCTCATACTGCGCGATTTCGGAAGTAGGCTTCAACGGCTCGACAAGCGTGTCCGCCGACCCGTTGTAAGCCAATCGCATGTGCGTGCGAAGGTTGTCTTCATAAATGAATTTCAAAGAAGAGACCGTGTCCGACTCCGGATACCGTTCCGTCGTCTTTACATAGACAGAAGGCGTCGCGCTCTCCGGTTCGAACGTCATACCGGCAAGCGCATACCGGTGCTGATGGTCTGTCAACAGCGACCAGGTTTTCCATCCCGCCGACTTTTGCTCGACCGTCGGACGATACTGAGCTGCGACCGACGTAATCGGGACAAAACCGACACCGCCACCGCCAAACTGTTTTTGCAAGCCCGAACGGAAATCGGCCACCACAATATCGCCTTCGATAAATGAATCGCCCAAAAAAGCAATCCGCACCGGACGCTCCCGACTGCTCCGCAACGCCTCGAAGAACCGTTTCAGCCCGACATGTCCCACCGAGTAATCCTCTATCCGCACGCCCAGCGAATCGGCTCCCTGCTCGGCATACATCACCCGATAGAGAGAGTCGCGCAACGCCAGACCGGACGAGGCAATGC
>CALUTX010000017.1 GCA_944323815.1 uncultured Parabacteroides sp.
TCCGGTGTAAAGTCCTGTTCCGTCGATGACAGTCACGCCGCGATGCAACGCATTAATGGCTCTACCGATTTCATCAAATTTCTTGGAGATGATGAAAAATTGGACCGATTGCCGGGAGCTGTTGACCACTTGGTCGATCATGTAGCCGGTGACGAACAAAGTCACATAACCGTAGACCACTTTTTCCCAGTCGTGCAGCACCAAATAGCTGGAAGCAATGATAATCATGTCGCAAAACATGATGACGCGCCCCAGACTGACATCGCGGTATTTGTTGACAATTGCGGCGATGATGTCCGTGCCGCCTGTACTTCCGTTGGCCGTGAAGGCAAAGCCAATACCGCTACCACAGAAAACGGCACCGATGATACACGCCATAAAGGGTTGGTCTGCCAATAACTGGATACCAGACGTCAACTCTTGTATGACGGAGAGGAAAAAAGTCAGGACAAAAACTGCATAGACTGTCTTCACACTGAATTTCCATCCCAAGATTTTCAACGAGAGAAGCAACAGACATGCGTTGATAGAGAAATAGGTGTATTGAACGGGAAGCCCTGTCCCCCAATACACAATAGAGGCGATACCCGGAACAGCTCCAGAAGGCAAGTTATTGGGTAACAAGAAAACAGTCCATCCAATACCGTAGAGAATCATACCCAAAGCTATCATCAGGTAATCTTTTACTTCTCTTGCCCATGCTTGATTCGTATTCACAGATACAATTGGTTTCATTTCTTACTTTTTATTTTGCGGCTGCAAAATTACAAAGCAATTGACAATTAACAATTGACAATTGACAATTATTTCACCGGCCCAATTGTCAATTATCCATTGTCCATTGTCAATTTCCTTAGTATCTCCATTCGTCCCGCCACTCGATTACAGGTTGTTCCCCTTCGAAGCGAAGAGGCAGCCAGATGTAGCGTCCGTCGATGGCGTTGTCCGGAGTCCAACGGTCGCCCATGTAAATAAATTGGTCTGGTTTACCGGGGACCGGCAGCACGTATGTGCTTTGTGAATGGAAAGAGGTTGTCGAGTCTGTCCCGAAAAAGGGATTGGCCAATTCTTTCCAAGGCCCCCAAATAGACTCGGCAACAGCCGAACGGCCCGGATTGGGCGCCCAGCCTGTGCAACCGGACATAATCAGGTAATATTTCCCGTCTTTCTTGAACATGGCCGGAGCCTCCATGAAACGTCCGACAAAGAAGCGAGCATAATTACCCGAACAAGCAGTGTAATCGTCTGTCAGTTCGGATATTTGCAACGTGCTGTTCTCTTCCGACGCATAGATATGATAGGCCTTGCCGTCGTCATCGACGAAGAGGTTCATATCACGTGCCATTTGTCCACCCTCAAAATCGCGTCCCAAAAGGTTTAATGTGTCGGGGTGCGCGGGCAATCCGCCGCCCCCAAAACCTCGCTTAGAGACCTCGGGCACACCTTGTTTGTGAATCTCCAACACGTTTTTGGGCCAAAAGCCTGCGTTCGGGCGTGCGGCATAAAGCAACGTATAAGGGCCTGTCACCTTGTCGCTGACGGCAACGCCGCTTTGAGCCCCCGAATAACCGGCGCCTTTCGGCTCGAGATGAAACCACATGAGATACTTGCCTGTCTTCTTGTTGAAAATGACTTTCGGACGTTCCAAGATGCAACCCTTTACAATTGGGCTGGATTCATCATCGGAAACAGACAAAGCAATGCCTTCATCTTTCCAATTATACAGGTCTTTCGACGAGTAGCAATGAACGCCCACTTGGGCAACATTGCCGGCTTTTCCTTCTGTCTTGTGTTCACCAAACCAATAATAGGTGTCGCCTTGCTGCAAGATGCCACCGCCATGCGCGTTGATGTGCACGCCGTTGTTGTCCGGCCAGATTTCGCCCGGCCGGAATGAGCCTTTCCCTGCGCAGCTGCACAAAAGCCACACAAGGAGCAAAGGGTAAATCGCTATTTTCTTCATAAATATTCTCCGTTTCGCAAAAAGGTTAAACGTCACAAATGCGGATACACTTTCTAAGCGAAGCAATTTTGTCTTCCTGCGCTGGAACGAATTCCTGTCCGACAAAACCTTTGTAACCCGTTTCGACAATCGCCTTCATGATGGCAGGATAATACAACTCTTGCGTCTCGTCGATTTCCGCCCGTCCGGGCACGCCTCCGGTGTGAATGTGAGAGAAATATTGATGATATTTCCGGATATGTTCGATGACATTGCCCTCCATAATCTGCATGTGGTAGATGTCGTAGAGCAGTTTGAAATTGGGCGAACCGAGACGGCGGCAAAGTTCCGCACCCCAAACCGTGTGGTCGCACAGGTAATCTTTGTGGCCGACACTGTTCAGCAGTTCCATGGTCAATACGACATTGTATTTCTCGGCTATTGGGATTAACCGCTTCAAACCCTTCTCACAATTCTCCCAACCTTGCAGGTCGGTCACGCCGTTGCGCCGTCCAGCGAAACAAATCAGGTTGGTCAAGCCCGCTTCGGCAACCATTGGGATAACCTTTTCATAGCTGGCAACCAGTTCGTCATGCAGGCTTGGGTCGTTAAAACCGCGGTCTATTCCCAAGCCGGCTCCCTGGCACATGGCGACGGTCAAGCCGTGTTTCTGTACGACAGGCCAATCTTTCGGGTCGAGCAACTCGATAGATTCAATCCCAATCTCCTTACAAATCTCGCAAAACTCTTCCAACGGATAGCTGCCGAAACACCATTTACTGACGGAATGCCGGATGTTTCCCTTCAGCGGTTCCGCCTTGCTTGTGTTCAAAACTGCGGCATCCATTCCCGATACTGCCATTGCCGCGCCTCCTGCCAACAGGGTTTTGACGGCTGTCCTTCGTGATATATTTTTCATTTCTTCCCTTATTATAAATATATATACTATTTGATTAATTCCCATTTTCCCTGCAGGTAGGCTTTGTCGAGCAGGACAGATTGTGCCGTGTCGCCGGTTCGTTCTGCCAAATCCTTCAGGTCATTGTAGAGGTAGAACTGCAACCAGAAACCGTAATGGTAGCGTTCGCGTTGAGATTTCGGCTGCTTCATCAGAGCGTACCATTGCGTGTTCAGCTTTTTGGCGGCAGCAACCTCCATCGCTTTCTCGGCATTCGCCCACATGGCATCGGCGACTTGCTGCTCCAGCTGAGCGAAGTCTTGATAGTTCTTTGCCGCTGTTTCGATCAGCGAACAACGGTCGTCCAATTCCAACTCCTTCATGGAGAGGTAACGCTCGAACTGTTTGTCGCCATCCAAATCGAAGTCCATCCGGTCGAAGAAGCCGTTGTTGTCTGTGTCGGTATACTTGATGGTCGGGAAAACAGTCGGCTCGCGCTCGATACGCTGCGGGCCGTAACCGTCATAAATACCGCCCATTCCTTGATAATAGCGTGCGTTCTGGTCGATGCGCCAGCAACCCCACTCTGCGCCATAAAGGTGTATCTTGCCGTCCATCGGGCTGACATACAGTTGCCCTTTGCCCGAATTATCACTATCCCACTCGCCCCGGTCGCCCGCCGGATCCGCCTGTCCGTTGCTATCAATGCCGCCTTTGTTGCGCCCCACTTTGAAAGGATCGCCCGGTTGATACAGTTCGACGCGCTCCCAACGGTTACAATCGTCGTCTTCATCGTATGTGAACCATGCTTTATCCCATTTTTCTTGCTGGAAAACCAAATCCCAAGCCGCATCATGATCCGGGTATAACAATTCCGGCAACTGCCGCCAACGTGCATCGAGGAAGAACTGATCCGCCTCCGGAAGTCCGCGCAAGTTCTTGTTCACATGCCGCTGATTCTCGTAACTGAAGCCGGGACCGGTAAAGTGAATCGTCATGTCAAAGTCGAATTCATTACCTGGCGCGTTGTCGTTATCCGCGTCCATCGAGATGGAAACCCAGTCAATTTTACCCGAAAGCACCGAGTTTGCCTGCTTTTCATCCTTGACAATCTTAGGCGAGTCGCAGAAGCGGATGGCCATTTCCGTCAGTCCGTCATTGTCCGGGTCGTAGAAAAGGAAAGGATTCTCCCAGTTCATCCGCACGTCGTTGACCCGTTCGGTCGAACTGTGTATCTTGAGAAACGTGCTTTTCCCGTTGTAGTCCTCATAGAAATCGGCCATGCCGTTGTGAATCCAACAGCGAAGCGTGAAGGTATTCCAGTCGATGTAGTTGAAAACATTGTCTTTGTCCGTGTCAATCACCCACATGTAATGCCCGTTACCCGTCCGCATCCGGTCAGCTTCGGGTATGTTGTCCACGACCACCTGCATGGCAGGATTACCCGCATCATCAGCACCGACCCAATCGACAATCAAGTCTCCGTAGCCACCATACTGCCCGTCTTTGTTCCGGTCAATCATCAAACAATCGTTGTCGATGTCTCCTTCCAAATCGCCCTCTTGCATGTCATCGTCGTCGTCAATCCATTGGACCGGGAAGCCGTTTGCCGTAACCGTGCGCAATACATCCGGATCACCGTCGTTGTCGAGGTCAATGTAAGTAGGCTTTTGCCCCACCGGAGCGGGCGGTAGTCGGTAAGGAATCAGCAACGTGTGGGCGTTCCAATACTCCTTTTCTTCCTGTACATTGTTTTGTGCCTGAAGAGAGGACACGGCCAATAGGGCTACACTTGCTATACCTATATATAACGTAGATTTCATTGTTGCTTATCGATTTATTGTGTGATACCTATGTGCTGTAACCATTTCGTGATTAAATCTTTCACCTCTTGGTAGTAAGTGAAATCATATTTGAAGCCCCAGCCGTGTCCGCCATTGGGGAACATGTAGAGCGAAGCAGGGATGTGATGCTCGTTGAGGGCGGTGTAATAGAGGATGGAGTTGGCAGGCGGTACCGACTGGTCGTCGTCACTGAGGAGCAAGAGCGTCTTCGGTGTCTTGTCGTCCACCTGCTTTTGAAGGGAATAACGGTCTATCAGCTCCTGATTCCCGATATCTTTCCCTAAAAGATTCTGCTTGGATCCGCCGTGTGTCACCATGTTGTCGAAACTGATGACGGGATAATAGAGAATGGCGAAGTTCGGACGGTTCACGTCGGCAGCCAGCGTGCTGAGCGATGCAGCCAAATGCCCGCCGGCCGAAGAGCCGACAACACCCACACGATTCGGGTCCACATTCCATTGGGAGGCATTGCTGCGAATAACGGACATCGCCTGTTCCGCATCGCTTAATGGGATGGTGTGCACACCTTTCGGCATGCGATACTTGAGAACTACGGCCACAAAACCGTTCGAGGCATACCATCTTGCCATGTCATGCCCCTCGTGATGAATCGCCAGCCCGGCGTATCCACCTCCGGGGCAAATCAAAATAGCCGGAGCGGGCGATGCTTTCCTCGCCGGGTGATAGACAAAAATCTCCGCTTCGGCGGCATTCGGGTCGTCGGGCCAGAGCTTTTGCGGCTCGACCTGCTGTGCACTTGTTACCAGTGCGACCAGCGAAAAGAGAAATAAAAACAGGTGTTTCATGTGCTATATTAGTATATGTATTCGTAAAACGAGGGCTAAGATAAGGGAAAATCATCGTTTAGGCAAGTTTTTTGATTAACTTTGCCGGCTTTAAAACAGAATAGGCAGAAAAATGGAAAAGATGCATGCTTTTCAGCCCAAATTATGGTTGGCGCTGAAGAATTATTCGAGAGAGAAATTTATGTCTGACCTGATGGCAGGAATCATCGTGGGGATTGTCGCGCTGCCACTGGCCATCGCGTTTGGAATTGCTTCCGGAGTAAGTCCGGAAAAAGGGTTGATTACCGCCATCATCGGCGGCTTCATCGTCTCGCTGCTCGGCGGCAGCAACGTGCAGATTGGCGGGCCTACGGGCGCCTTCATCGTTATCGTCTACGGCATTATCCAGAACTTCGGATTAGAGGGACTGGCCATCGCGACCCTTGTCGCCGGCATCATCCTCGTGCTGATGGGCGCACTGAAGCTCGGGACGGTCATCAAATTCATTCCCTACCCGATTGTGGTCGGTTTCACGAGTGGTATCGCACTGACCATTTTCACGACACAAATCAAAGACCTCTTCGGCCTCACGATGGAGAAACAACCCGCCGACTTCCTCTCCAAGTGGGTCGCTTATTTCCAGTGTTTCGACACGGTAAACCTCTGGGCACTGCTCATCGGCTTGGCAAGCATCCTGATTATCATCATCACGCCCAAGTTCTCGCGCAAGATTCCCGGCTCGTTGGTCGCGATTGTCGTCATGACGGTCGCCGCCTATCTACTGCGCCAATATGCCGGCATACAGGGGATTGAGACGATTGGCGACCGCTTCACCATCAACGCTTCCCTGCCCGGACCGGAGCGCATCCCGTTCAACATGGAGACCATCAACCTCCTGCTGCCGTCGGCATTCACCATCGCGATGCTGGGCGCCATCGAGTCGTTGCTCTCGGCGACGGTGGCAGACGGTGTAACGGGTGACCAGCATAATTCCAACACTGAACTGATTGCGCAGGGAGCCGCCAACATACTTGTTCCGATTTTCGGCGGTATTCCGGTCACCGGAGCAATCGCCCGCACAATGACAAATATCAACAACGGAGGTCGCACACCCGTCGCCGGACTGATTCACGCCGGTGTGCTGCTGCTTATCCTCCTGTTTCTCGGGCCACTGACGAAGCACATCCCGATGGCTTGCCTGGCCGGTGTGCTGGTGATTGTGTCGTATAACATGAGCGGGTGGCGCACGTTCCGCTCGCTACTCAAGAATCCGAAAAGCGATGTATCGGTGTTGCTCGTCACCTTCTTCCTCACCGTCATTTTCGACCTTACAATTGCCATCGAGGTGGGACTGCTCATCGCGATGTTCCTCTTCATGAAGCGCGTCGCCGAGACCACGCATGTTTCCGTTGCGAAAGACGTGATCGACCTTTCGGACGAGGGCGAGATTCACCACGACGAGGAGGTGCTTTCGCTGCCCAAAGGGGTGGAAGTATATGAGATAGACGGCCCGTTCTTCTTCGGGATTGCCAATAAGTTTGACGACATCATGCACAACTTCGGCGACAAACCGCGCATCCGCATCATCCGCATGCGCAAGGTTCCCTTCATGGACTCGACCGGGTTGCACAACTTGGAGAGCCTTTACCGCCTGTCGGAAGCAGAAGGCATCCGCCTGATTCTCTCCGGTGTCAACGAACGGGTACGCGGCGTGCTGGTCAAATCGGGCTTCGACGCGAAAGTCGGGACGGCAAACATTTGCAGCAACATCAACGAGGCCGTCGCAAAGGCTTGGCAAATGAGCGGCGAGCAATCTCCCAATGACAAACCCTCCCTTTAAGAAATAATTTTGCATCTACGGCTGACAATGCACAAAAATTCCCTCCTTTTATACATTGTCAGCCGACAATGTATAAAATCCATCTATTTTTTTATATCTACCAAGTTGGATGTATAAAAACAGGCCATTTCTATACATTCACAGCAGTAGATGTATAGAAACTACTCCTTTTTATACATTGCAAACTAACAATGCAAAAAAAATCGCCGTTTTTATACATTGTCAATCGACAATGCACAAAAATCATTGACGGAACGGCATAAAACCGTTATCTTCGCCTGAAAAAAGTAACATGGGAACATTTTTCACCTACAAACGGATTACGCCCGAAAGCGTCTATGTTTCTTTCTTGACAAAGAGGCGGACGCGCAACGCGGAGGGCTGGGAACGGATGGAAACCGTCTCGAAAAAGCCCGTGCCGACAGGCTCGTTCATTCTGGACGAAATTGCGCGGATGTTGGCGGCAAACGTCGGCATCGACGCCGGACGCATCGCCCGCCGACTCGGAGCGAGCGAACAAGACGTGCAAGGATTCTTCCGGATACTGACGGGGATGAACGCGACGGATTTCATCGGCGCCTACCGCATCCTGCGGGCGAAGGAGTGGCTCACATGTACCGACCTGTCCATCGGAGAGATACACAAGCGGTGCGGATTCAGCAGCCACAGCAGCTTCACGCGCCGGTTCGACCAAGTGGTAGGCTGCAGCCCCTTGCGATACCGGGCGCAGAACCGCCCCGCCAATTATCGGGACCTCTACTGCTACGACAGCGGGAAGTGAGCTTAATACCGGAAACTTCCGCCCCCCAAGAACTCGCGGAGCAGCGACGTGCCAGGCAAACCTTCGTCGGGCAAGTAGTTGAAGTAGCGGAGGAAACGCAACAGACGATAGGCCTCGGCGTTCTCCGGGTCGCTCTCGCGCACTTCCAAGAGGATAGGCTCGGCAAACTTCCGGATCGCGGCCAACTCGTAAAGCATGGCGCTGTTGAACATCGCGTCGGCATTCTCCTGATAGGGGAATATCCATTTGTCCTCGCCGCGACGCACGGAGGGCCAGCGGGCAATGGTGTCGCGCGCTGAATATCCCCGGAAGCGATAGTCGCGAATGATGCGGCGAAGCAGGCGGTTGTCGGTCGTCGGAATCCAGTTGTGGTTGTCCAATGAGATGGAGGTCAGGACGGAAACGTAGATGCGATATTTGAGCTCGTCGGGAATCATCGCCGTCAGCTCCGGGTTCAGGGCGTGAATGCCCTCCATCACCAAGACGGAGTTGGATGACAATTTGAGTTTTTTCCCTTTGAACACACGGCGTCCCATCTCGAAGTCGAAAGTCGGAACTTCGATTTCCTCTCCCGAAAGCAACCGATGAAGGTCATTGTTGAAGTAAGGCAAATCGAGGGCATAGAGCGATTCGAAATCGTATTCGCCAAATTCATCCTTCGGCGTGTCTTCCCGATTGAGGAAGTAATCGTCCAGCGAGATGCCGACGGGATGAATCAGATTCGTGATGAGCTGAATTTCCAACCGTTTGCAGAAAGTCGTCTTCCCCGAAGAAGAGGGACCAGAAATAAGGACGATGCGCACGCCGTCTTGGTATCTTTGTGCAATCTCTTCGGCGATGCGGGCAATCTGCTTCTCCTGTATGGCTTCGGAAACCATCACTACTTCGGAAGCCATTCCTTTCGCAATGGCACGGTTCAAGTCGCTCACATTTTCCAAACCGATGGTATTCAGCAGGGTCAAATGTTCTTTGTATACTTGAAACATTTTATTCTGCCGGATGACAGGCTCCAATGCCGCCGGATTGCTCCGTTTCGGGACTTGCAACAAAATCCCTTCAAAGTAGGGAACCAAATCGAACAATTGGATGTAGCCGGTCGAAGGCGTCAGGCAGCCGTAGAAGTAATTGATGTAGCCATCCAACTCATAATAAGACGTGTAGGGCAAACCGGCACTCTCGATAAGGCTGGCTTTGTCGTCCATGCCTTTGGCGCGGAAAAGGACGACCGCCTCTTCCGTGCGTACGGTTTTCAGGCGGAAAGGCAGGTCGGCATCCACCAATTCACGCATCCGCTGTTTGATTTTCCCGATGGTTTCTGCGTCCACATGGGGCATTCCGTTATGGACAACACAGTAATAGCCTTTCGAGATGGAGTGTTCCAGCTTCAATGTAGCGTCGGGAAGTATGTCGTTTACCGCTTTGGAAAAGAGGTAACAGAGAGAACGCACATAGGTCCGCATCCCGGAAAGCTGTGTATAATCGACATATTCAATGTCTTTCGGTTGCCAGCAACGATAGGTTAAACCTTCCGTTTTATTATTCACGAGCGCGTTCATCGGTTTATAAGAAAGCGGACTTCCAACAAGGGTATAAATCTCCAACAAGGAGGCCCCGATCGGGACTTCGTGATAAGTGCCCGTATTCTTGCAATAAATCGTGAGGGTGTCTGACATAATGTATCTCCTTATGTTTTTTTTGTGGTGACTAGATCACGCTAAAAGTAGGCATATTCATTGAATATGCCATACGAGGTAAACATCTTTTAATGGTCTATTTGGTACGGATTATCATCCAATAAGAGGTAAGCCCGATATTTTGTATCGGCCGTTACAGGGCAAAGACTCAGATAGCCCTTTTTGGCCCGATGCCCTTCTATCACAAGCGGATAGGCGGCCTGCATCTGCAGATGTTGTCGATAGGCTTCACCCGGCCGGGCATCGAAGGTGATGTACATCGCGCCGTGGGAACCGGGCGCCACATAGTTCCGGCTGAGGTGAAGAGCGACGATTCCCATGGTGTAACGCATATTTATTTCCACGCAAGGATGGATATGCAGTTGGGAGTCCTGAAAATAGAGGAGCATGTCGACACCTAAATAACCTGTGTAATCATATCCGTATAGCCGGGACAAGGTTTCCCGCAAGGTATCTTTTATTTGCCGGAATGTATTTCCAAACAGCTTTTGCAAATAGGATTCCCATTGGTCGACAACACCCAAAAGATTGCCGGAATAGGCACCTCGTTTTTCCGCTTGAAAAATGGAAAGACCTTCGTAAGTGACTTCGCCTTTCCCATCCGAATGAAACTCCATGGCAAAATCCAAACGTTTGTCTAAAGCCGGCTCGATGCTGACGGAGCCTTGCTTTTTCAAAGCGCCCTTTATCCATTCCTTTTCCTTGTCGGTCAATTTTCCATGCAGCCACAACAATCCTCTTCCGGAAGAGGAAAAAGGCGTTTTGACGACAAAGGGTGCCGGATGGGCATTCATGAAGCGTTCCACTGCTGCGATGTCATGGCAAAAACAGGGCGTGGAAGGAAGCGGGACATGCGGTAATTTCTCTTTAAGCGCCTGCAAGCAGTTACAAGCCGTCTGCCTACTTGTCAACTGCTTGTACGCCTCTTTCCAACAAGGAATAGAAAGCGTGAGCGAAAAATCTTCTTGCAACTTTTCAAACAGATGAACACTATGGGGAGAAAGTCCCCACGGAGCGGCTTCAAGCGCACACTCAGGAAGCGCCCTTTGTTTCAGTGCTTGACGCGAAAGTATGGCAGCAAAAGGTTGGAGTTTCTTTATCGGGTCCGAGGTAAAAAATGCGGAATCTGTTTCCTCTTCCACAAAAACAAAATCATCCGCGTCGGCATACCAAACCGGCAGGAAGGCCAGTTCACGCGTCATCCGACCGACATTGGCAGGTGGCGTATAGTTTTTTACCCCTTGCCATACAGCCGTCTCATGACCCGGGTTGAAATAATGTAATTGGGGCATACAAAATAAAAAGGCCGCCTTTGGAAGACGACCTTTTGTAAATGATTATTCGAGTGTTTCGTCTATCGTCTCTATTTTTTTGACGATGAGTTCCATATCGTCTTTCAACTTTTTGATTTTCCTTTCCATCTCTTTAATCAGACCATCGCCACCTTTGGAAGAAATATTCAAAAAGCCCATGTTGTTTTCATACGTCTGAAGCTCGCTTTTCATGCGTTCATATTGACGCATCAATCGATCCCGTTCGCTGTAAATCTTGCTTTTTCCCCGTTCTCTGCCACTCATATCCGTGAGGTTGTTTCTGAACGTTTGCATCTTCCGGTCGTGCTGGTCGACTTGCAGGCGATCGAATTGTTTGTCGACAGCTTCGTGATATTCTTTGTAAATCTTGTCCTTCTCCTTAAACGGGACATGACCGATTGCGTTCCACTCGCTCATACATTCTTTCAGCTGCGCCATGGCTTCCGTATAATCGGTTTCATCCATTGCATTGATTTTTTCTATCAATGCCTTTTTAGCAGCCAAATTCGTCTGTTCGACGCTTTTCTGGGAAGAGACATTCTTATTTTTCTGCTCAAAGAAATAATCGCAAGCAGAGATAAACCGATGCCAAATCGTATCCGAATGTTTACGTGCGACCGGCCCGATGGTTTTCCATTCTTTTTGCAATGCAATCAGTTTATCCGTCGTATTCTTCCAGTCGGTATTGTCTTTCAACGCCTCTGCCTTTTCGCACAAAGCCTTTTTAAGTTCGAGATTCTTTTCCATCTCTCCCTTGATGCGTTTGTAGAATTCTCCCTTTTGTTTGAAGTAAGCATCACATGCCGCCCGGAAACGTTCGAAAATCTTCACATTGGACTTTTTCGGCGCAAACCCGATCGTTTTCCACTTCTCCTGCAGGGCGATAACCTCTTTGTTTTTGTCATCCCAGTCCTTGAATGATTTGAGCGACGCAAAGTCAATGCTTTCCAGCTGTTCGCAAATAGCTGTTTTAGCCTCCAGGTTTTCTTTTTCTTTCGCCTTTAACGATTCAAAATAGGCCTGATGACGTTTGTTGATAACCGTAGACGCGGCTTTGAAGCGCGCCCACAAATCTTCACGCAACTCTTTTGCGACAGGTCCTATCTCCCGCCATTGCTGATGCAGCTTTTGCAACTGATGGAAAGCGGAAACGACATCCGGCTCTGTTTCCAACTTCTCGACCGTCTCGCAAAGAGCCGTCTTCAACTCCAAATTCTTTTTGAAATCATAATCCCGGAACTGATTGTTTATTTTAATGATGTCATAAAACTTCTCGCTATACATCTGATAGTTTTTCCACAATTCATTGGCATGTTCCTGAGGAATCAGTTTGATTTCTTTCCAACGTTGTTGGATTTCCTTGAATTTATTGTACAGCTTGTTGAAATCATCTTGGCTTTCCGTCAACTCCTTCAATTGGTCAATGAGCTGCAATTTCTGTGCATAGTTAGCCGCTTTTTCCCGTTCTTCTTCCGCGAGAAGCGCCGCACGCTTTTCTTTATATGAAAGCAATAATTCCTTGAGCCGGCTTTCTGTTTCATCGACAGGAGGCACAAAATCTTTTTCTTCCCCTCCCTTTTCTATGAATGCTCTTTTCAACTCGTCCACTTCATTCCGGTGGAGTTTATAATAGGCCTGTTTCAGCGCATCCACCTCGTTGCGGGCTACATCAGTTGCTGCATTCACTAATTCGGCCAATTTCTCCAAAATTTCATCTTTGGATAATTTACCTTCGACCACAGAATCCTCTTCATCTGCAGTGATTAAGGGTGTGTCTACTTTTACCACAGATGTTTCTTCTGTTGTCTCTTCGGCTTTTGGAACTTCATTGATTCCATTCTCTTCGGCCGTCCTTTCCGGTGTAGCAACCGGTGCTTTAGCTTCTTCCAATTTGCCGACTTCTTCTGCTGGCAAATTAGTTTCATGAGTGTCCTTCATATTCAAATGCTTTAAAGAGGGGATAAGATACCCCGTAATTCGTCACAAATTAAAGTAAATATTTTTGAATAACAGCGTCAGAAAAGAATTTATTTGCATGGGAAAGGGTAAAAAAATGATTTTCTCCAAGAAACGCATCCTTAAACAAAACGAAAGTTGCTTATATCGAACCGATAATAAGCAACTTTCTTCTTAATGTTGTCTCACGAGGACACCATACAATTTAATCTAATTTATATTCGTTTGCTTATAATCAATTCGTTAGATACTTTTTTATTGCATTAAACGGAAAAACAAAAAAAGAAAGAATAAAACAAAATAAAATTTATTCTTCCCCCTATTCTTCCCCCAAAGAATTGAAATTTTTCTTATCTTTATCGCCAAATAAAAATAGAATAAGCAGATTATGGCTATGACATTAAAATTTTATCTAAAAAGACCGAATTCAAAAAAAGAGACTTCGATTTACTTTTTACTAAACTATGGGGCATACGTAATAACAACAGATAGAAGGAGAAAGTATCTTCCCTTCAAATATTACACAACAGAATCTATTTTACCCCAAAAATGGGACTTCTCGAAAGGAGAACCTCTTGCACCCACAGCAAAGAACAAACGTGTGAATGCGATAGAGTATAAAGAGCTCAAGGCTAAATTAGAACATATTGAGGCTGTCGCTAAAGACATTTGCCGCCGATTGGAAAATGATGGCCATACACTAAGTAAAGAACTTCTTTTGTCTGAATTTGATAAGGCTTTTAAGGGGGAAAAAGAAATCGAAACAAAAAGAACGACGGACTTACTTAGTTTCATAGATGACTATATAGAACGGTCAGAGAAAAGAACAGCGACAAAGAAACAATATATGATAGTTCGTAACAACATTGCTGAATATGCGGAAATTCAGCGCAAACGACCGACATTTAATGACGTGACATTGGATTACTACTTAGATTTTGTGGAATTCTTGAATCAGAAAGGCTATTCTCCGAATACGATTGGAGCCCGAATAAAGGGGCTAAAGCTATTCATGAACGAAGCATATGAACGCGGGCTACATACGAATCTTGATTTTCGCAAGAAACGTTTTAGTAAACCACATGAAGAAACAAACGCAATTTATTTGACGGAAAATGAGTTGGAAAAGATGTACGAATTTGACTTTTCAAATAACAGGAAGTTGGATAGAGTACGAGACCTATTTTTAATTGGTTGCTGTACAGGGTTACGATTTAGCGATTGGCCTTCATTACATTTAGAGAATATTGATAAGGGCAAAAGCATAATTTCCATTCGGACACAAAAGACTGGAACTTGGGTCACTATACCAATTCATCCTTATGTTACGCAAATATTAAAGAAATATAAAAATGAATTACCAAAGATTCCATCTAACCAGAAGTTCAATGAGTATATAAAAGAGGTTGCAAAAGAGGTTGGTATTGACGATAACATCTCCATTCAGAAAAGAAAAGGCAATTTCAATTACGACAAGGCAATACCTAAATATGAATTAATTTCCAGTCATACAGCAAGAAGATCATTTGCTACAAACGCATACTTATCTGGAATTCCACCTATTTCTATAATGATGATTACAGGGCACAAAACAGAAACAGCCTTTATGAAATACATTAAGATTTCTTCTGAAGAGAACGCAATTCAGTTACAAAAATCAAAGTTTTTTAGTCCATTGGTAATAGCTAAATAATTACAGATATGCAGAATATATTGAAATACTGTGACAATATTTGTCAATTGGTAGAATTTTACGGCGAAGAATACATAAACCATTTGCGGTGGGAATTAGTAAATGCAGACGAGTTTATAAGGAAAGTGGAGAATTCTCAAATTCAAAAGGAAAGACCTTTTGAAGGGAACATTCAATTAGCCAATCAAATTGGAAAGAAGTGTGACCGTTGGCGAAATGAATGTATTACAGAGGTAACGGAAAAAATGTGGCAACTACCAACCAATAAGCAGAAAAGTTATGTAAAAAGAATGTTAGAGCAAATGTCGTATATACAATTGAATCATCCCATTGGAAAGACAGAAATATTTGAAACACGAGTAATACCAGATGTTTTCCGTCCAATTATCGATTTTTTTAAATCTGAAGGTATTGATGTGCCTCGAATTTTATCTGAGTGCAGAAAGGATAAAGGAGATGGCTTCTGTTCATGGTTGAGGATTGAAGAAAAGCCACTATCATCATTTATTTACAAAACTCAAGATATAACAGATTCGTTTGAACGCTTGTTTACTGAAAAACATAGGTCACATATAGCAGATTTAATTACTCGATTAGAAGAAAATAGTATTACAATGAATGGTAAATTCATTTATTCAAAGAAGAACTATTTAGCAAAATTACTCGTCTATCTGAAAGAGGAAGGAATTGTTTTTATTGAAAAGCCAACCCCTGCAATAAAATGTTTTTACAGATATTTCGGCATTACGGTATCAGAGAAGGCTGGAGAAAATACAGTCACAATACGTAATCTTACAGATATATATAAAAATGGTATAGCAGGCTTATCAGAAGAAGAGAAAAACGAATTTGCCCTTATTTCTTCAGTTTTTATTTCCGTTCGGAAATAACGGAAATAACGGAAATCCAAAATCCAAGACCTTTGTGGCATAAAAAATATATTTATGTCAAAAAACTTACTGATACAAAACGTAACATTACAAGAGTTACAAGAGATGATCTCTAATACGTTAGAGGAAAAGTTCAAAGCCCTTAATATTTCTACAAGAGAGAGAGTAGAAGAAGACCTTCTTACACGTAAAGAGACCGCAAAGTTGTTACGCATAAGTTTACCGACTTTAGCAGATTGGACGAGACAGGGAATTCTCAAATCGATCAATTTAGGTCGCCGAGTTCTTTATGCTCGTTCTGAAGTGCAACGGGTGTTAGAACAGAAAGGGGGAAGAAATGTATGATAGATACAATACATTTTTCCCTGCCTTATGTCAGAGGAGAGGAGGAAGTTCTTCTCTCCTCTTTTGAGTACACGAAAACCACAAAAAAAGATGGAATATTTTGGTACACGTTAACGATTGGGAATTTGAGAGTGTATATATCTATATCTCAAATTACGGTACAAGGAAGCCTTTGCAAATTCTTTCTGGGGAATAATCTCCAATCACTGACATATAATACAATCCCCTTAGCAATCGAGAAACTTTCAGACACACTACATTTAAAAATGGATGACGCAAAAGTTACGCGTATAGATATTGGTGCAAATTTGTCTATGTCTTCCCCTGCAAATTCCTACTTTCTCATTTTGGGAGAGTATCCCCGCTTCTGCCGGCTATTAGTATCTGATTCTTCACTTCGATATGAATCTAAACATAAAAAGCAATCCCATTCTTTAGCATTCTACGACAAAATGGAAGAGATGGGTAAAGGAGAAGGTTACATATTGAGATACGAAGACCGGTGGATGAAAAATTTGCAAAAGCAATTACACTATCCTGAAATAACAGGAAAATCTCTGTATGATGAAGACTTTTACAAAAACACAATATTTCAATGGAAAGGTGACTATGAAAAAATATCAAAGGTTGGCGATAACCGCCTATTGAGTTTAAACGGCCAAAGTTTTACCGCTTCTAAAGCGAAGGATATTCTACTCTGTTCTGCATTAAGTTATATGCCCATAGAGGAAAGAATTAAAATAGAAACAATCATTAAGCCTCATTTAGCAAACGGACAAAATTGGTACAGATTTAAAAAATCCGTACAGAGTATAGAGGCAAAATATTCTTTAGAGAGTACCTCTGCGCTTGAGCACGAACTAAACGAAGCAATCACAAGGCGAGTTCAACAAGAAATAGACACTATTTCATCGCAATTCTTATAGTAAGGTGATTTTTATATCAAATTTTGATGATATACATTGCGTCAGTAAATATAATCGTTACCTTTGCAAGGTATTGGAAAATAACGTAGAAGCGTTTCGATATTATCTTGTCTTGAAATCTGGACAATTTCAACTCCACAAGATAATAAACAAATGACTCCTGCGCTGATGCTGGTTATATATCTGCTCTGGTAGCAGGCTATATACTTGCATAAAGCGTGGGATCATTGTTTTATCATTGTGGAGTGGGCAGTCCAGAGCCTCAAGACAGTGATAGACGATGGTTCCCACGCTTTTTATTTGTGTAATGCCGAACGAAGGGGACAGGGAGGGGAAATATTTTGTTATGGAAATAATTGGTACAATTTTCATTTTACTTGTTATTGGTGCTGTTATCTATGCCACAATTACAACTATTGATGTTTCGCCTAAAGAAGTGTTTTATTTTAAATACACTGATTATGAGCGGACAATGGAATGCGGTGAATTTATTCATGAGGAACATTTGTTTAAAGTGACTATTCAAAAAAAGTGGATTGTAATAGAAGATCGCAACCGTAATAGAATCACGTTGAATATAGAGAGTCATGTCGTAGAAAATGAACGAACAAAGTATTATTGCGTAGATGTAGACAAGAGACATGCTGTTATTGAGCATGATAAAAAAAAACATGAATTAAAAATGGGGACAATTTATGGGCATAATTATAGATATTTCTATGGCGATGCGTCTTCGGAGTACAACGATTAATAAAAAATAATATGGAAAAGGTTATAATGATTGCAATTTGCATAATTGCGTTTTTTGCTTTAATGGGATATATTTTTTCATCAAAAGAAGATGACCGATTGGAAAACGCTGCTGTCGGAGGTATATCTGGTATCATGTTTATAGTCTCCATGATACCAACTGTTTTATTTATCGTATTTATAGTTTATTGTGTAAAATCATGTTCGTAATATGAAAAAATCGATATTTATAATTGTGCCGTATTTATTCCTTATCTGCAATACTATATTGGGGCAAGGTCTTAAACCCAAAATTGATGGGAGTGAACCTTTCGTGATAAAATACAACCGGCTTGAGATGCTTAAAAATGGGGAAACATTTAGTAGGGTTGCCGAAGTCGATGCTCAAGTATCGTTTACTCCCACATCGAAAAATGCAGGTATTTTATCATTTACGGTAGATGGAAAAGATCTATTTGAAGAAGCTGGCACTAAAGGTGTCAATGTAGAGCATATCAGACAGGTTGTGAAAGACGGAAAAATCTATTATTTGAGTAATGATATAAATGACTTTGAAACAATCTATGTCTGGTCACTTGATTTCTTCTTATATACAAATGGAGGCTATACAATTCAACTGACGAATTGAACTTGACAATATAAATACAGGCAAATGGAAAACGATAATGCGCAACAAGAAACAACGGATAAAGGAAGAGGTTTGTATGTAAGAGATGTTATTATATCTTTCATCTTACTTCTACTTTTATTGAGCGGTGCTTATATTGGAACCGAGATAACGAAACAACAGGATTATCTTAGCTTAGAAAGGAGAATAGATGCCCTATTTAAAGGGCAGGATGAGATTTGTGATTATTCTAAAACAGGAGTAAAAGGGAGGTCAATAGAAAAATATAGCATTCCTTTTTATTATCGTGATGAGAATGGAAACACATTAGAAGAAGGGTTTGCCCGTACATCAGGTGGATGGAACGTGATAATATTAACCAAATTGGTAGACGGATTTAGATTTGAATCGTGTACAGCAAAAGATATGGGCTTTAAAGTCCCTGAAAAGGAATGGGAAGAAGGTACAGATTATGGCTTTTACAAGTCTCCCGGTCAGTGGAGAAATACTTATCGTGGGTCAGTTCAAAATGCTTATGACGGGGCAATGAACTATCTCACTGTGGGGAAAGGAGAATCATACAAAGCAGGTAGTTTTAGTCAATTGCAGAATTTTGGGCGGATGCGGAGTAATATGCATGAAATTAATGAATCAAGCGAGAGAACATACCTTAGTAATAGCTACATTTATAATGACGATTGGATTGTTTGGTATGACGAAGAAACAACATATTACAAAATCGTGTTGGACAAAGGCGCATATTACGAGAAATTGGCAATTTACACAAGCATTGCATTCCTCGTTTTTATTCTGGTATTAGGACTTTGGAAACTTGGTAAATATCCACTAAAAATTTAAACATTCATCTATAGGAAGCATTACGGCGTAAAAAATGAGGGAAGGCGGTTATATGTATCCCTTCTGTGCTTCCTGTTTGAATATAGCAAACAAAATGGCATTTTTTGTGTCGTAATATTTCGACAAGCAGTCACACTAATAAACCCAACTATATTACAACAAATACAACTACAACGAAGATAAAGTCTTATTTTCGCATTATACCCCACTATTCTCCATTTCCATGAAAGGGGAAATATAAGAAGTAGGGAAAAAACTGTTATGGAATGGGGTATCTCCCTAAAAAAAGCAAAACAGCAGGGGGAGCAACGTGGGAGGTAGGATCTCACACGTTTTATCTATTCATCCTATCTCTGTTTATGAATGAAATTAGACTTTTGAAACGATTTTATCCCATAGATCTCTTAGGAGAGTTACATGATTTTATTAAGTCATCAATGATGATTCAATTTGTAGATAGGTATATACGTAACACTTTTATGGGATTTTATTCTTACCCCTATTCTTACCCCAAAAGAAAATCCTCTTATTATCTACCTAATAATAAGAGGATTACATCTAAATTCTGTTGTCTCACGAGGATTCGAACCTCGACAGACAGAACCAAAAACTGTAGTGCTACCATTACACCATGAGACAATCCAACTGCTTGTCTAAAGCGTTGCAAAGGTATAAATAATTTCTTATTTCGCAATCAATAAGTAGTAATTTTTTTTACCTCTTTGCACAAGCAGGTATTTTCCGTCCAATAAGAGAGATGAATCGATGACCTTGTCCTGCTCCGTCAGTTTCTCTTTATTGACGCTGATCCCCCCGCTTTGCACCAGTTTCCGCATCTCTCCTTTTGATGGGAATACGGTTGCTTTCTCCGTAAACAGGTCGATGGCCTTCACCCCTGCACTCAGTTCGTCGCGCGAAACCTCAAACTGCGGAACGCCATTGAATACATCCAACAATGTTTGTTCATCCAAATGTTTCAATGCTTCCGACGTGGCATTTCCGAATAAAATATTGGAAGCCTCGACAGCTGCGTCATAATCCGCTTGCGAGTGAACCATGACCGTCACCTCCTTCGCCAAACGCTTTTGCAAAGGACGCAAATGCGGAGCAGCCTCTTGTTCTTGCATCAACGCCTCGATTTCGTCCTGGGGCAGCGCCGTGAAAATCTTGATATATTTAGCTGCATCTGCATCGCTCACGTTCAACCAGAACTGATAGAACTTATAAGGAGAGGTATATCGGCGATCCAACCAAACGTTTCCGGATTCGGTTTTACCGAATTTACCTCCGTCCGCTTTGGTGATCAACGGACAGGTCAGCGCATAGG
>CALUTX010000018.1 GCA_944323815.1 uncultured Parabacteroides sp.
TACCTTATAAGGTACGACACTCGTACGCGATAGGGTACGATGTCTGTAACTTTTTTCTCTTTTAGATATACTGGTTGATAAGCATTTCATACAACTCCTGCTTCCCGCTTATCTGCTTCGGCTCGCCACCGGAGAGCGCAATGGTACGCAGGTCTTCCAAAAGGAGTTTACCCTCTTCAAACTTCTTGCCGTCGCCCGAGTCGAACGAGGCATACCGCTCGGCACGCATCTTCCGATAATCAGAGTGTTCCAAGATGTCGGCAGCCACCATCAACGCACGTGCGAAGGCATCCATGCCACAGATGTGAGCGATGAAGATGTCGTCGAGGTCGGTCGAGTTGCGACGCGTCTTGGCATCGAAGTTTGTACCACCCGTCGTCAGGCCGCCCGCTTCGAGAATAACCAGCCAAGCCTGAGCCAATTCATAAATGTCAACAGGGAATTGGTCGGTATCCCAACCGTTTTGGTAGTCACCTCGGTTGGCATCGATGCTGCACAGCATACCGGCGTCGGCAGCTGCTTGCAATTCATGTTCGAACGTGTGACCAGCCAATGTTGCATGGTTCACCTCGATATTGACAGCAAAGTCCTTGTCCAACCCGTAGTGGCGGAGGAAACCGATAACCGTCTCCGTATCGACGTCATACTGATGCTTGGTCGGCTCCATCGGCTTCGGCTCAACAAGGAACGTGCCTTTGAAACCCTGCTTGCGGGCATAGTCGCGCGCCATCGTAAGCATCATCGCCAGATGGTCTTTCTCGCGCTTCATATTCGTATTCAACAGGCTCATATAGCCTTCGCGTCCGCCCCAAAAGACGTAGTTCTCACCGCCCAAGGCGATACAGGCGTCGATAGCGTTCTTGATTTGCGTTCCAGCGCAGGCAACTGCCGGGAAATAGGGATTCGTGGCAGCTCCGTTCATGTAACGCTTATGACCGAACACGTTCGCTGTAGACCAAAGCAACTTCTTGCCCGTTGCCTCCTGATGCTGCTTGGCAAACTCGACCATCGTCTGCAAGTCCTTTTCAAACTCGGCAAGCGTAGGCGCTTCGTCCACCACATCGACGTCGTGGAAACAATAATAAGGAATGCTGCACTTCGTCATAAACTCGAAGGCTGCGTCCATCTTATATTTGGCACGCGAGATACGGTCGGCACCCTCATTCCAAGGGAAAGTCTTCGTCCCGCCCCCGAACTGGTCGGCGCCTTCGGCACAAAGCGTGTGCCAATAAGCCATTGAAAAACGCAGGTGTTCTTTCAAGGTCTTGCCCATCACCACCTTGTTCTCGTCATAATAATGAAAAGCCAACGGATTCTTTGATTCGCGTCCTTCAAACTCAATCTTCCCGATATGCGGGAAAAACTCTTTTTCTCCTCTAAAGTAGTTCATGATAATCTGTTTTGTTATTGATTAGATAATTGCTTCTCCAAATGTTCTCTCCAAAGATCGAAAGCCCCGCAATAGGCATTCGCTTTCAAGCCGTCGGGTTCTACTACGCCCACCTTCTTCAACGACGCAAAAGCCTCTTCAGCCGAACGATAAATCCCGGCCCCGATTCCGGCACCCTTCGCTGCACCGACTGCCCCGTTCGTGTCGTACAACTCAATCACGGCACCCGTCACACCCGCCAACGCCTCGCGGAAAATCGGACTGAGGAACAGGTTGGCATTGCCCGCACGAATCACATCGATGTCAATCCCCATCTCATTCATGATGTCCATTCCATACTTGAAAGAGAAAACAATGCCCTCCTGTGCCGCACGCGCCAGATGTGCTTTCCCGTGTATGTTGAAGTTCAAACCATGAACAGAACAATCTATCTGTTTATTTTGCAACATCCGCTCTGCCCCGTTGCCAAAGGGAAGAATGGACAGTCCTTCGGAACCAATGGGAACAGTCGTCGCCAAATCGTTCAACTCCGGATAAGAGATGCCTTCAGGCGCCACATTACGCTTGATCCACGAATTCAAAATACCCGCACCGTTGATACAGAGCAAAACGCCCAAGCGGGTCTTTTCTGCCGAATGGTTCACGTGAGCAAAGGTGTTTACCCGCGACAGACGGTCGTAATTCACCGTGCCATTCACACCATAGACTACGCCGGAGGTTCCCCCCGTAGCCGCAATCTCTCCGGGATTGAGTACATTCAAGGAGAGTGCATTATTCGGTTGGTCGCCTGCCCGATAAGTGACCGGCGTACCCTTTTTCAACCCCAATTCGGAGGCCACACTGCCTTGCAGTTCACCCTGCACTCCAAATGTGGGGCAAATATCCGGCACCAAATCCTTCCGAAAACCGAAATAGTTCATCAGTTCTTCCGACACACTGTTTGTTCGGAAATCCCAAAAGATACCTTCCGAAAGTCCGGAAACCGTTGTAGCAATCTCTCCCGTCATCCGCATGGCAATGAAATCTCCCGGCAACATGAACTTATATACCTGCTCATACACCTGCGGCTCGTGTTCTTTCACCCACGCCAGTTTGGAGGCCGTAAAGTTGCCCGGCGAATTGAGCAAATGTGACAGGCAAGTCTCCTCTCCTATCGACTTGAACGCCCGTTCGCCATAAGGCACCGCCCGGCTGTCACACCAAATAATCGACGGGCGCAACACCTGTTTCTCCCGGTCGACCAAGACTAAGCCGTGCATCTGATAGGCAATGCCGATAGCCTTAATGTCCGCTCCTTTTACGCCCGATTGGGCAATCGCTCCTTTGATTGCCTCTTTCAGGTAAGTCCACCAACTTTCCGGGTCTTGCTCCGCCCACCCCGGATGTATCGCCTTAATCAAAGCCTCTTCCTTCGGATAAAAATCGGAAGCAAGCACCTGCCCCGTCTCCTCATCCACAATCGAAGCCTTTACGGAAGAACTTCCTACGTCACAACCTAACAAACACATATTTGAACCTCCTGTTTATCCGTTTTTATCCGTCGCTTCGTCTGATAACTTTTTAACCAAAACTTTATCAATCCGAGCGCCATCCATATCTACAATTTCAAACTCAAAATTCAACCACGTCAATTTCTCTCCCGTCTTCGGGACACGTTCCAAAATCTCCAGAATCAGACCGCTCAACGTATTGTAATCATGTTCCGCATAGAGGTCTTCCATGTCGAAATATTCCAGAAAATCATAAAAACGATACTGCCCGTCGACCAGCCACGTCCCGTCCGAACGCTGGACAACCTCCGCATCTTCACCGACATCCGGAACTTGCCCCACCAACCCCTCCATAATATCCTTCAACGTGACAATCCCTTGGATACCGCCAAACTCATCTGTCACAATACCATATTGCACCCGGGCCTGCTTAAACTGTTCCAGCGCATTGTACACGCTTTGGTTTTCAGGCACAAACTCTGCCGGCCGAATGACCTGTGCCAATGAGAATCCGGGATCATCAATACGGCCGAACAAATCTTTCAAGTAAACCACACCCCGAATGTCGTCAAACTTGCCATTCGCCACCGGATAAATATTAAATAAGTGGGCTTGCACCTTTTCCCGTATTTCCTCAATGCTATCCGTTAAGTCCAGCCAAATCAATTCACTCCGATGCGTCATGATGGAGCCGACCTTGCGATCTCCCAGATTAAACACCCGTTCCACAATATCCTGCTCAACTTCTTGGACTTCTCCGCCATCAAAGCCCTCTTTTACAATGGCTTTAATCTCTTCTTCCGTCACTTTGCTTTCTTCCGAGGCATCCGTCCCCATCAATTTCACAGCCAGAGCCGTACTTTTTGAAAGCAACCAGACAAAAGGAGATGCCACAAGCGACAGCAAATACATCGGTTTAGCCACCAACATGGAAACCTTCTCCGCATATCCCATACCAATACGTTTCGGAACCAATTCTCCCATAATCAACGTCAAATAGGTCACCAAAACAACGATTGCCGTCTTAGAAATCACCAAAGCATAAGGCGCAATCCACGGAATGCCGCGCATATATGCTGCCAAATCATAAGCAAAAGCCTCACCGGAATACAAACCGGTCAAAATGCCGATAAGCGTGATGCCTATCTGTATGGTTGAAAGAAAACGATCGGGTTCATTAGACAGTTTCAAAGCGGTTTGCGCCGACCTATTACCACGTTTTGCTTCTACCTCCAAACGTGACTTGCGCGCCGAGACCAAAGCAATTTCCGACATTGAAAGAATACCATTTAATAAGATAAGAATAACAATGATAACTATTTCCATTTACTATAACACAGCAATTGATTTAGGATAGCGAAGATAAATATTATTCATACTTCTATTCTATACAGGATGTTAATGTTTTCAAAAGACCCTCAAACAGGAAGCATAAAAAATTTCCGGTGACAGGGAAACTCGTCCCTACTCACCGGAAAAAACATCTTTACCCGCCGGAAAACAAGAAATTCCGGTCATGGGAACACTTTCTTACTTTACAAACGACGCGTTCAGCAGATAATCCGCACTGTCTTTCACGCCTTGGAACTGGTGACCGCTGTTGATGTCTTCCACCTCAACGAAGTAGTCCGTATAGCCATTGGCATAGAACTGCTTGAAAATCTGCTCGAAGTTCATCATGCCCGATGCGCCCAAGACGTAACGGTCTTTGATGTGCAACAACTTGATGCGGTCGGCATACTTTTTCAAATATTCCACCGGATCCTGCTGCCCCATGACTGCCCAGTAGACATCCATTTCGAAGAACACAAGCGACGGGTCGGTATTCGCCAAAAAGATGTCATAGACTTTCTCTCCTTTGTTATGGCGTCCGAACTTCATCTCCGTCCCGCCCGGCACCACTTTGGCAAACTCCATATCGTGGTTGTGATAACCGAACGGAAGGCCGGCTGCTTTCACAATCTTTCCCGCTTCGTTAAAGACTTCGCAAACATACTTGGTCTCTTCCACGCTGCGCGTACTGGGCTGTCCCGGCTGAACCAGATATTTGGCACCCATCTTCGCATGATCGTCCGCTGTCTTCTTCCAATACTCTTTAATCGTGTTCAAATTCTCCTTCGTATATTCACGAACGGGAGGATTGACATGCGAGCTTAAAATCTCCAGACCGGCATCGTCAGCCATCTTCTTGAACTCCATCATATCGATGCCTCTGACCTTACCGTTGTTGTAACCTGCCAGTTCCAACGTTTGGTAACCCATCTGTTTCAACCGCTTCATTCCACCGGGCACATCTTTGTCGAGTTCCGGCCCCAATGAATAGATTTGCAAACCGATGCGTTTAGCCGCATCTACTTTCGTAACAGCTGCCGTCGCAGGCTGTGCCGCAACCGCGTTCCCGGCTTTACCAGCCAACATGCCACCCAATGCAAACAGGGATGCATGCTTCAAAAAATCTCTTCTACTGTTCATGGTCTTATTTCATTTTAAAATCAAGCTTCTTCTTCGTCGTCTTCCTCCTTCATGTTGTGGAAAACGTTTTGGACATCTTCGTCCTCTTCCAGCTTTTCAATCAGCTTTTCAACGGTCTCACGCTGTTCGGGCGTTACCTCTTTCACATCATTCGGAATGCGGACAAATTCGCTGCTGGTGATTTCGTATCCGTTTTCTTCCAAATATTTCTGGATGGCTGCGTTTTGAGCAAACTCGCCGTAGATGACAACTTCGTCTTCATCTTCGTCTACCTCGTCCACGCCATAATCAATCAACTCCAGCTCCAAATCGTCGAGCGACATGCCCTCTTTCTTGGTTATATGGAAAACACACTTGTGCTCAAACAAGAATTCAAGGCTTCCGGATGTTCCCAGCGAACCCCCGTTTTTATTGAAATAGCTGCGAACGTTTGCCACCGTACGCGTTGTGTTGTCCGTTGCCGTCTCCACGAAAATGGCAATTCCAAAAGGCCCATAGCCTTCGTAGTTCATCTCCTTATAATCGGTGAAATCTTTGGAAATAGCCCGCTTGATAGCCCGTTCAACATTCTCTTTCGGCATGTTTTCCTTCTTGGCCGTCTGCATCAATACACGGAGACGCGGATTGTTTTCCGGTTCCGGGCCACCCTGTTTGGCACATATCGTGATTTCTTTACCCAACTTCGTGAATACCCGGGCCATATTGCCCCAACGCTTAAACTTTCTTGCTTTGCGAAACTCAAACGCTCTTCCCATTTTTCTTCAAATATTTATTTATGATTTATTACCTTAATTGTGCTCCTAATTGTTGTTCCAAATTACGACAGATTTTTTTCATGATGGAATCAATCTGTTTATCATTCAGCGTCTTTCCTTCATCCTGCAAATAGAAACTAACGGCATACGATTTCTTACCTGCCGGCAGGTTCTTACCCTCGTAAACGTCGAAGAGCGTCACCTCTTTCAACAACTTCCGCTCGCTTTCCCTCGCAATCTTCTCTACTTCGGCAAAAGCCGTCTGCTTATCCAATAGCAAAGCCAAATCACGTTTTACCGCAGGGAATTTGGAGATTTCCATGAATGAAACCCTGTTTTTCTTTGTCTCTTTCATCAATAACGTCCACGACAGTTCGGCGTAATACACCTCGGCGTCGATGTCCAGTGCTTTGCAAATCTTCGGGTTCACAATACCCAACGTTCCCAACCGACGTCCGGAACCTGTCGTCAAGCTCAATCCGGCTGCATAGATATCGTCCGTCAGATTGCCCCATATCAATTTCCGGGGATCCACTCCCAAGCGTGTCAAAATATTCTCTACATACGCTTTTAATTCATATACAGACGATTTTTCATTCGGATGCGCCCAGTTATTCTCCACCCGGTTGCCGCTTACCCACAAAGCCAACCGATAATCTTCCGTAAACGCAGCCAAAGCCTCATTCGACTCCTTATCGACCTTGTCCACATCGTAATCATAGCAATTGCCGAACTCAAAGAACCGGATATTCCCCCTCTTCCGCTTCTCATTGTGCTCGATGCTCTCCAATCCGCCAAACAGCAATGTCTGCCGCATACAATTCAAATCGGCACTCAGCGGATTCATCAACATCACACAATGGCCTTCCGGATAAGTAGCCAAATCTGTATAATAAGCCGAACGAGTCAACGAGTTGTTCAATATCTCATTGAAACCACACCCGCACAGCTGTTCGGAAATCAAATTCTGCAATTTATAGCTCCGGTCGGTCGGGGTTTGATAGCTCAAATCAGACTTTACGTGTTCGCTAATCTCTACATTATTATATCCATAGATGCGGAGAATATCTTCTATCACGTCCACATCGCGCTGCACGTCGATGCGATATACCGGAACATCCACTGTCAAACCTTCGGGAGTCTCTGATACGATTTGCATCTCCAGACTCTCCAAAATACTTTTAACAGTTTCCATAGGAATCACCTTCCCCACCAAGGTATTAATCTTTTCATACGTCAGCGACACCCGGTAAGGAGGCATGGGCGAAGGATATACATCTTGAATGGCTCCCGTAATCTGTCCACCGCCCACTTCTTGTATCAACAAAGCGGCCCGCTTCAAGATTTCCACCGTTTGATTCGGGTCCAGACCGCGTTCATAGCGGAAAGAAGCATCCGTGTTCAAGCCGAAACGACGTGCGGTTTTCCGAATCCAAGTCGGATGGAAAGTGGCCGATTCCAAAAAGACATTCGTCGTCTGTTCGGTCACGCCCGAATCCAAACCGCCAAACACACCGGCAATACACATGGGCTCTTCGGCGTTGCAAATCATCAAATCCCGCTCTGTCAGCGTCCGTTCCACTCCGTCGAGCGTCACAAACTTTGTTCCCGGCGCAACGGTTTTCACCACAACCTTATGGCCTTTAATCCGATCGGCATCAAACGAATGGAGCGGTTGCCCCAAACCGTGCAGGATATAGTTCGTTACATCCACCACATTATTAATGGAACGCACACCTATCGCATTCAACCGATTTTGCAACCATTCCGGGCTTTCCTTCACCGTCACCCCTTTAATCGTGACACCCGAATAACGCAAACAGGCCTCTGTATTTTCAACCACCACCTCAATCGCCGGTGTCTCGTCGTCAATTTGGAATCCTTCGACGCTCGGACGTTTCAGGTGAGCCGCTTTTCCGTTTTGCTTCAAATAGGCGGCCAAATCGCGCGCCACACCGAAATGGGAAGTAGCATCTACGCGGTTCGGCGTAATATCGACCTCCAATACATAGTCGCTCTTTACATTATAATAATCTTTTGCAAGCGTCCCGACTGCCACATCCGCAGGCAAGACAATGATTCCGGAATGGTCTGTCCCGACACCGATTTCGTCTTCCGCACAAATCATGCCGTTTGATTCCACACCTCGTATCTTGGAACGTTTGATGGTCAGACACTCATCGCCGTCATAAAGTTTCGTCCCGTTCACCGCGACAACCACTTTCTGCCCCGCTGCCACATTGGGCGCACCGCAAACAATCTGTAACGGTTCTTCTCCCCCGACATTCACTGTCGTAATATGCAAATGGTCGGAATTAGGATGATCCACGCAGGTCAGCACCTCGCCCACGACAAGTCCTTCCAATCCACCTTTAATGGTTTGAACCTCTTCTACGCTGCCGGTCTCCAGACCTATCGAGGTCAACGCCGCCGCCACTTCATCAGGCTGCAAATCAAAATCCAGATATTCTTTCAGCCAGTTGTAAGATATATTCATCGTTTCAAAATTTATTCCATAAGAAACGGCCGCCAATCGCCACCGTCATTTGTCGAGCAAAAGTACAAATAATTATTTAAAGAGCTACAAGTTAGCAAGCCACTTCTTGCCCGATTTGGTATTTATCCAAATGGCTATCCCTATCGCTATAACCAAACAGATTGCAAAAAACAATATCAGAAAATCCATATCTTTATCCTTTTAATATATTATACCCTATATAAGAGAACAGATAGGTCAAACAAATACCTATCCCCATCAATATTCCTTGCTTTACTTGCGGTTCATCCACAATCAATGAGATTCCACCCACCAATGCCATCGCTGTAAAAACAAGTTTTGCCAAGTCATAAAAAAATTTGCCAAGTGTTTCACGACTCAGTTTTTCTCTTTCTTGACTTTCTTTCCGTTTTTCCTGTTGTTTCGCAAAATCTCCCATATCTTTTGGTTTTGATGCAACGAAGGTACAAATAATTTCATAATTCCGTATCTTTGCGGCGCAAAAACAAAAGACGAACCAACGGGAAAGTAAGGCAAAACCTTGCAGAAACTAATCGGCTCACAATTGTGATTCATACGGCTCACAGCCGTGAGCCGATCGGCTCACCCGTGTGATTCATACGGCTCACGACTGTGAGCCGATTAGTTCCTGCTTAGCTGTTAAACAAAACATTCATATCAATCTGCGTATGCGTATAGATATTTTGACTGTACTTCCTGAAATGATTGAGGGCATGATTAACTGCTCCATCGTCAAACGAGCGCAAGACAAAGGCTTAGCCGAAATCCACCTGCACAATTTGCGAGATTATACAACCAACAAATGGCGGAGGGTGGACGATTACCCGTTTGGCGGCGAAGCCGGCATGGTCATGCAAATCGAGCCTATCGACCGGGCTATCTCAGCCCTCAAGCGCGAACGGGATTACGACGAGGTCATCTACACCTCGCCCGACGGAGAAACGTTCAATCAACCGATGGCGAACAGCTTGTCGCTCTTAAACAACCTGATTATCCTCTGCGGGCATTACAAAGGCATCGACTACCGCATACGCGAACACCTCATCACGCGTGAAATCTCCATCGGCGACTATGTGCTGACCGGCGGCGAACTGGCGGCAGCAGTCATCACAGATGCCGTCGTGCGGCTCATACCCGGCGCGATAGGCGACGAACAAAGTGCCCTTTCCGATTCCTTCCAAGACAACCTGCTGGCGCCTCCCGTCTACACGCGTCCGGCGGAATACAACGGCTGGAAAGTGCCCGACGTCTTGCTCTCCGGCCACCAGCGCAAGATTGAAGAATGGCGCCTGCAACAGGCACAGGAACGGACGGCCCGCCTGCGCCCGGATTTATTAAAGTAGAGGGCTATTGCACAGTGAAATTATAGATAAACGTATACACGTATGTATTCGTTTCGGCAGCAGTTCCATCCGTCGGATGTAATTGCTCTTCTATCGTCATGCCGGTGATGTAATCACCCGTAAACGTGTAATGAAACGCATAGGTCGCCTGTACAGTCGAGGCCGAAGCAATCGCATACCAATAAGCGCGGCTCGGCAGGTTTCGATTCATCGCCCCATACATCTGGTTCAGCGGTGAAACAACCGCAAAGTCAACGGGCCGGAACGTATCCACTACCCGAAAGGGGAAATTGGCCGGACACAACTGGGTGTCATACTCATACGCCATCTCCCGCTCAGGCAGATAATCATAATAAACGACATTGCCATCTTCCCAGACGTAACGGGCCACTTCACCCACATCCCACGTCTGATAATCGGAACCACCTTCCAACGGAGAACGAATCACTTGGGAAACGGAACGCAATGCGTTTCCATTATATTGGAACGAACTGGCTGTTTGCGTATAGACCGCATGATTGGCGTATGGATTCTCTGCCATTTCTTCCTTCCGGGTAATTGTGTTTCCACTCAGGGTATAACGGGTATGCACAAAGGGCGTGCCCGCATCCCCCGAAGCCGTCCGCGTGCCACTTACGGAAAGGGTATTATCCACAAAGATATAATTATCGACCGACTGCGTTCCCTCCTGATTCAAAACGATGCGGTTGATTCGCTGCTGCTCGTCATACGTAATGTCTGCCTGAAAAAAGGCAACGCCATTCTTGGTACACGTCACGTTCGTCAGTTTATTCAACTCCGGTGTGTAGGGTTCGTCGTCGTCCCCGCAAGCCGTCAGAGCGGCTATCGCGCCTAATAAATAGATAAACTTCTTCATGCTTTCTCCTTTATTTAAAGATACAAATGTAAAACATTTGTGAGAATAACGAACCATGTAATTATTTTTAAGTAATCCAATTTGAATAAACAACCGCAAACCGTTAATTTTGTATTTTATTAATTTTAGTCACATGAGAACAAACATACTAATAACAACCTTGTTGACAAGTTGGCTCACACTTTCTTGCACACAACAACAAGCAGATTATCCGTTCCGAAACCCCGACCTGCCCGTCGACGAACGTGTGGAAGACCTGTTAAACCGTCTTACGCCGGAAGAAAAAGTAGGACAGATGATGAACGCCACCCCGGCTATCGAACGATTGGGTATCCCGCCCTACGACTGGTGGAACGAAGCGCTACACGGAGTAGCACGCGCCGGACAAGCGACTGTCTTCCCGCAAGCCATCGCACTGGCCGCCACCTTTGACGACAAAGCGGTGTATGAAACCTTCACGATGGTCAGCGACGAAGCCCGCGCCAAATATCACCATTACCAGAAGAATAAAGAATATGACCGTTACAAGGGACTGACCTTCTGGACACCAAACGTAAACATCTTCCGCGACCCGCGCTGGGGACGCGGGATGGAAACATACGGCGAAGACCCTTATCTGACCTCTCGCATGGGACTGGCTGTTGTCAAGGGATTGCAAGGTGACGACCCGCATTATTTCAAGACGCATGCCTGCGCGAAACACTATGCTGTGCACAGCGGGCCGGAATGGAACCGGCATGAGTTTGACGTAAGCGTCACGCCACGTGATTTATGGCAAACCTATCTGCCTGCATTCGAAACCCTTGTCAAGGAGGGAAACGTGCAGGAGGTGATGTGTGCCTACAACCGCTACGAGGGACAACCTTGTTGCGGTAATGACCGCCTGCTGGTCGACATCCTGCGCAACAGCTGGAATTATCAAGGATTAATCGTTTCTGACTGTGGCGCCATCGACGACTTCTGGCAACGGGACGAACGGACACCGCGCCACGAAACACATCCGGATGCGGAAAGCGCGTCAACCGATGCCGTACTAAGTGGGACCGACTTGGAATGCGGCGGCAGCTACCGGGCTTTGACGAAAGCGTTGAAGGCGGGTAAAATCAAAGAGACGGATTTGGATGTCTCGCTGCGACGGTTGCTGAAAGCACGCTTTGAACTGGGGATGTTCGACCCAAACGAGCGGGTCCCGTTTGCCCAAATCCCGTACAGCGTAGTGGAAAGTCCGGAACACATCGCACAAGCTTTGGAGATGGCACGCAAAAGCATGGTGTTGCTGAAAAACCAAAACAACACATTGCCGCTCAGCAAAGAGCTGAAGAAGATTGCGGTGGTCGGGCCGAATGCGGCAGACTCGACGATGTTATGGTCAAACTACAACGGATTCCCAACGCACACCGTCACCATCCTTGAAGGTATCCGCAACAAAGTGCCCAACGCGGAAGTCATCTATGAATTAGGATGCAACCACGCCACAGACTCCGTCATCAATGACTGGGGGAATTATGTTACCTCAAGCGGCGGGCAAGGCTTTGATGCCGAGTTTTTCAACAATACCGACTTCGAAGGCGAGCCGGTCTACAAAGGAACCGTCCGTGAGTTGCATTACACGACAGGTGGCAACACCCAATTCGCCCCGAATGTTGCTTTGACAAACTTTTCCGCCCGTTTCACCGGTACATTTAAGGCTCCCGAAACTGGGCCGGTAGAACTCAAGCTCTCCGGCAACGATGCTTTCCGCCTTTATGTCGGAGAACAGAAAGTGGCAGAGGTCTGGGAGAATGAATACGGAGCCGAACGCTCTTATCGGTTGAATGCAGAGAAAGGCCAATCCTATCCCATCCGTATCGAATACATGCAGCGGTTAGGAAGCGCAGACCTGAACTTCCTGATTGGTACACGCCAACCGGTAGATTATGCGGCAACGGCTGCCCGCGTAAAGGATGCGGATGTAATCATTTACGTCGGAGGTATTTCGCCCCGCCTGGAGGGAGAAGAGATGCCCGTACATGTAGATGGCTTTAAGAAAGGAGACCGGACGAACATCGAATTGCCTCACGTACAAAAAGAGATGATTAAGGCATTGGAAGCAACCGGCAAACCGGTCGTTTATGTGCTCTGTACCGGAAGTGCGCTCGCGCTCAATTGGGAAGAGGCCCATGTCGATGCCATCCTCAACGCGTGGTACGGCGGACAGGAAGCAGGCCATGCCGTTGCTGATATTCTCTTTGGCGACTACAACCCGTCGGGACGTCTGCCCATCACGTTCTATAAATCCATCAACCAGTTACCGGATTTTGAGGATTACAGCATGGAAGGGCGTACCTATCGATACATGACCCAAAAACCGCTTTATCCTTTCGGGTACGGATTGAGTTACACCACTTTCGCCTATCGAAACGCTTCGCTTTCCTCGGCAACCATCACAGCCGGACAAGCTGTCCGCCTGACATTTGAGATTGCCAACACTGGTAAACGCGACGGGGACGAGGTGGCGCAGGTGTACATCCAAAATCCCAACGACCCCAAAGGGCCGCTCAAAAGCCTGAAGGCCTTCAAACGTGTTCCGGTCAAAGCGGGCGAAACGCAAAAGGTGGAAATCGAATTGGCTCCGGAAACCTTCCATTCGTTTAACGACCAGACACAAACGATGGAAATCCGACCGGGAGATTATCAAATCCTCTACGGCGGCTCATCAGACGACAATCAATTACAAACGATCAAATTGACGATTCAATAAACAATGAAACAAATTCACATTTTTCCTAAGGAATGGCTCCAATTGCATCCTTACAAGCAATCGGACCCGACCGATTCCTATTATACGCAGATTGCAAATCGCATCTACGACATCATGGTGCAGACGCAGTTGGCCAACTCGTTCAAACCCGACGAGGTGAAACAGATTAGCCTGCGGATAGCAGCCTATTTCGAGGATGTCATCTCCCAACTGAATATCTGGCGGTCGTTCATCACGCAGCACAAGGCGCTTTATGGCAAATACCTGCCGTTTTATACGCCCGACGACCATTATTATGAGGACGAAACCAATTATGAAGACATCCGCTTCCTGCTTTGGCATTACACGCAGCAATATCACGGGGTGCGCCGAGGAACCTTCGTCAGCCCCGACAACGTTGCCAATGCCGAAACAGCCCTGCTGATTTATCAGCTCTTCTGCGACGAATGGACAACCGCTCCCGAGAACGAACGCATGCAACAACTCTTCGCTCCCGAAACGCGTTACGACAGCGAAGACAAGGAGGCACTCAACAAGTTGTTGGAATGGTTCTTCTACCAGTCCTACCTGTTCACCGATTACCACCGGCTCTATACCAATACCGCCAAGGAATACATGGAGCAGCACGAGCTAAGTGGAGAAGACCTCATGAATATTTACTCCATCCTGCCCCGTGTTACCAAAACCCCGTTCCTCGCCTACACCGCTTCCAAGTGGCTGTCGTTCATCGTCCCGCAAGACCATCCGGACTATGCCCTCTTTGCAGAAGAAGGGGAAAAGACGCAAACGTTCAAAATACCGGAATCCGATGAAGAAAAGGCAACCAAACAGTCCGAATATGAACGGTTTACAGCAGCTGCTGAAGGACACCCACTCGTCTATTTCACCAACAAGCAGGATGCGGAGGCCTTCTTTGCAGGCATCGGCTTCGACAAAAAAGAGACCGACGAATGGAACATTCCCCAAAAGTCGGCCTTCTATGCCACACCGGAAGATGGCGTGCGATTCATAAGCCACGAACTGGAGTGCATCAAGGATGAGCGTAACCCGTTTTACAATCAAGCCCAAGCCGAGAAAGACGCCCTCTCGTTTTTCATGGTCGAACATTGTGCCCCTTCCCTGCTGCGGACATTGGAAGAAAACGGTATGCTTGCCGACGCACAAGGCAAAAGCCTCGTGAGCGAAGCACGCAGCAAAGCAATTATTCATGAGAATTGGGATTTCCTGATGCGCTATTTCTTAAATGAATATTAAAGCGAGGAAAGAAATTAACATCTTTTCAGTGGTATGTACCGATCACCGGTGCTCCGTACAAACAGAGAGCCTGCTTTCCGTATGTACGAGCACCGGTGATCCGTATCTACCCCACACCGGTATTCCGTCCTTGCGGAACAGAGGCATGCCATAGTTACCGCTCTTCAGCCATCTCCGTTTCCAACGTCTCTTCCAGGCAGGAAGGTAAAGAGGGCACGACACCATTACCCACCGGATAGGCTTTCTCTGCTGCCGACTTCAATTGAGCCATTCTCGACTTGGCCTCATCGGATGTCAAGTACTCGTGCGACAAGACATAAAGTTCATCCGTCACCTCTATCAACTGTTCACGCAAATCATCCTTATGCTTATAAAAGAGTTTTCGATAGTCTTTCCGGTTCAATAAATCCATATACGATTGATAGCCTTCCCGGAACAAATAGACCTCTGTCTGGAAATAATTCTCCAACCGAGTTGTATAACCGAACAGTGTCCCGCTTTTCTTCTTCCGCGTTGCAAGTGCGTCATATTCCACCCTGAAAACCTTCTTCGCCGTATCCATCTTCACCACACCTACCTGTATATGATCCACGAACAAAGGATTCATCAACGAATCGCCTTGATAGGTTCCCCCGTTCTCCTTAATCCGCTCAATCAATGTCCGCTCTTCCATATACGGAATTGTAATATATTTGTCCACTACCTGATTCGCCCGTTGACGGTCATTTTCTACCAGGTGGCGGTTCACCAGCGTACGCATTTGCGGGACGATTCGCTTTACTTTCTTGTTTTTCAACCGGATAAAATAGTCAGCATACCCGTCCCGATAATATTTGAGACAAGAATCATTCAGTTGGTAACTACGAAAATAGGTGGTCAAATGGATATAATCTACTTGGTGGGAAGCCACTGTTACCTCTCCTAATTCATACGGGACAGGAGAGATATAAATCGGGACGGCAGCCACTAAATCTGACACCCGAAGCGTTTTCGATTGATATGCCAAATGCTGAATTGTGATTTCCTTACACCGAATCGAATCAGGGAATTGCCCGTTTACATCCGTTACTCCAATCGTTACCCCCTTTTCACCTATGAGCTGCGCGAACGGAACAGGCTGCCGGTCGGTTGCGTCGAGCAATTGTTGCCCGAAAAGATTTCCGCTGCACAAACAGACAAAGAACACCAAAAGAAGGAGCCGTCCCTTCATATCCTTTCCCCTTCTTTACTATCTGCCGGATATACTACACCCAACTGGCGGCGCACCTCGTCAATAATCTCTACTGTCAAAAGGGAATTTGTATGGCTGTTGATGGCCGACTCCCGTTTACCGGCCAAAACAAGGTCAATAAACTCTGCCACCTCGTAGTAATATTCATCCCGATCCGCCGCGACACTGATGTCTTCCGGTTCGGCCACTGTCCCCCGGCCCGACGCAGCAGCCACACGAGGCTGAAAGGTGACACGGCTGATAATATTCACACGGTCGAGTTGGATGTTCCCCTCTTCGCCCTCGATCTCGGTAGGGAGTGACGAATTGGCTATCTTGGAATAAAGCACCGTCGCATTCATGCCGTCATACGCAAAATTGACCGCCCCCTGCCCGTCGACCCCCGACGAAAGGAGAATACCGGAAGCCTGAATGCGCTTCGGTTTTCCAAACAAGACGACCATCGGATAAATGGTATAAACACCAATATCCATCATCGCCCCGTTAGACAGCTCCGGACGGAAAGCATTCAAGACAATGCCCTCCTTAAACTTATCATAGCGAGAAGAGTATTGGCAATAAGCGGAGAAATAACGGCGTATCGTTCCCACCCGTTTCAAGTTCGCCTGCACCGCACGGAAATTAGGCGTCAATGTCGGCTTCATCGCCTCCATCAACGTGACACCATATTGCTCAGAAGCCGCTATCATCGCACGCGCTTCGCGGGCATTCGACGCCAACGGCTTTTCGCAAAGCACATGCTTGCCATGTTGCATACAAAGGATGCTCTGTTCAGCATGCAAGAAGTTGGGCGAAGCGATATAGGCCGCATCAACCAGCGGACTGCTTGCCATCTCCTCCAACGAAGTGAATGTGTGCGGAATCCCATGCTTAGCGGCAAAGGCATCCGCTGTCTCCTGTTTGCGAGAATAGACAGCCGTCAGTTCAAAACGAGCGTCTTGACGCGCACCTGCTATCACCCAGTCGGAAATAAAATTGGTACCGACGATACCGAAACGTACTTTTTCCATCTGTTTATTTTGAACGTAAAACCAAAATATTGTCCTCTTCTATTGACAGCTCCGGAACTCGGTCGGTCATGCTCTGCTGCAAACAGTAAGGAACCGCGTCATCCAGCTGATTGGCCCGCAGACGCGCCAAATGGTCCGTAGGCTCCAGATAAGCCATCAAATCTGCCTGATTGTGGGTCCACATCTCCCGCGCAATCCGCGCTGCATCGCTTCCTGCTTCATACGCTCCGGAACGAATCAACACGTCGGCCAACGCTCCGCCGAAAAGCGTATCTTCCACATTCACCTTGTCTTGCCAGCCGGAGCACAACACAACCACATTCCGCTGATGGCACCGACAATAGTCTGCCACGCCTTGCAGATTGATAAAAGCCCCGATCACCACGCGAAAAGCCGCACGTGCAATCGTAATCGCCCGCGTCCCGTTCGTCGTCGTAAAGACAATATCTTTCCCTGCCACTTTATCCGCCGTATAATCGAACGGCGAATTACCGAAATCAGCAAACGGGCAACGCTTTACATTGCGTTCCGCACCGACCAGCCAACCCACTTGTTTATACGCTTCCGCCTCCTCGACCGTCGCAACGGGACGGATACTGCGCACGCCCCGTTCGAAAGCCGTCACCATCGTGGTGGTCGCCCGGAAAATATCGACAACCACCACAATGGCTTCCGGATGATGATAGACCGGATAAAGAGCCGGTGAAAAACAGACATCGACCTGTAACATCGCTTACCAGATAATTACGCGGTCTGCGGGTTTCATATACATGGAATCGCCCTCTTGGATGTCAAACGCTTCATAGAACGTATCGAGATTGCGAAGCGCCGCATTCACACGCCATTTACCCAACGAATGCGGGTCGATTTTCGTCAGCCGCAAGATTTCCTCTTTCCGGATATTTTGTGCCCACAGGTTCGCATAGCCCAAATAGAAACGCTGCTCATCCGTAAACCCGTCAATCGGCGCCGGCTTTTCCTTTCCCTCCAACGAATTCTGATAAGCCAAATGAGCCACAATCAGTCCGCCTTGGTCGGCAATGTTCTCGCCTAATGTGAAACGGCCGTTGGCATGAACCGTATCTGCTACCACAATCGCACTGTATTGTTCCGCCAGCCGGTTAGCCCGTTTCGTAAACCGTTCGGCATCGTCAGCCGTCCACCAATCGTTCAGGTTCCCCTCTTTGTCATAATTACGTCCCTGGTCGTCGAACCCGTGCGTCATTTCGTGCCCAATCACAACGCCAATCGCACCATAGTTGACCGCATCGTCTGCCTCCGGGTTGAAGAACGGCGGTTGCAGGATAGCAGCCGGGAAGCAGATCTCGTTCGTCGTCGGGTTATAATAAGCATTTACCGTCTGCGGACTCATCCACCAGCGTGCTTTATCCACCGGTTTGTTCACATCGGCCAACATATAGACCGTTTCAAACATACGCGAGCGGCAGACATTGGCCCAATAAGAATCCGATTTGATTTCCAAGCCGCTGTAATCACGCCACTTGTCCGGATAACCAATCTTGACAATGAACGCTGCCAATTTCTCTTGCGCCTTGGCCTTCGTCGTGTCGCTCATCCATTCCGACCCGGCAATACGTTCACCCAATGCCACTTGCAAGTTCCCGACCAGCTTCAACATCTTCTCTTTGGAAGAAGCGGGGAAGTATTTCGCAACATACATCTGCCCGACGGCTTCAGACAACGCTCCGTTGACCGTCTCCAGCGCCCGTTTCCAACGCGGCTGCAACTCCTGACGGCCGGACATCACCTTGCCATAAAAATCGAAATCGGTCATGACAAACGCATCGCTCAAATAGGGCGCTGCCGAACTAAGCAGGTTAAACGTCAGGTAATATTTCTGTTCATCCAAGGTTGTATTTTTCAACAAGGAAGCCAATCCTTCATAAAAAGGCAATTGCTTGACATCCATTTCCCCGGGCTGAATCCCCATGCTCTCAAAATACAAATCCCAATTCAGCAAATCGCATTTGGTCTTGAAATCCTCCACCGACATTTTGTTGTAGTTCTTCCGCGAATCGCGCAACTCCTCCCGGCTGAACGACACTTCGGCAATACCCTTTTCAATCTTCATAATCGCATTGACGGCGGCATCTGCCTGCTCGGGCGAACTGCCAATCAGCGTAAACAGGCGGGTGATATATTCCTTATAGGCATCCCGCATCTTTTGGCTGCTTTCGTCCTCCAGCAAATAATAGTCGCGGTCGCCCATGCCCAGCCCTGCCTGATAGAGCTGCACGATGTTCATCGAGCTGTTTTTCTCGTCCGCCCCCACATACAGCGCGAAGTAGGGCGTCATTCCCTCTTTATGGAAAAGAGCCATCATTTTGGTGAACTCATCTTTCGTCCCCAGCCGGTCGATTTCGGCGAGCTGCTCTTTGATCGGGGCGAATCCGTCGTCGTTCAGCTTCACGCTGTCCATGCCCAACGCAAACAAGGTACCGATTTTCTGACCGACACTGCCATCCGTTTGCGGAGTCGCTTTCAACTCCTCAATCAAACCGCGAATCTGTTCCAGATTATTTTCTCTCAGTTGGTCAAACGTACCGAAACGGGCATATTCCGGTTTCAACGGGTTCCGCTGCATCCAACCGCCGCACGCATACTGATAAAAATCAGTTCCGGGCGCAGTCGTCGAGTCCAAATTGGCCAAGTCTATCGCCTTGTTTTCCACCTCCTTTTCCACAGGAGCATGGCCACATCCAACCATCGCAGCCATCCCGGCTACAAACAGAGGTATCACT
>CALUTX010000019.1 GCA_944323815.1 uncultured Parabacteroides sp.
ATTGGCCACGTTTTCGGTTGTTCCGTCTGACGAGCCATAAAAAATTCCGCTTGTTTTCATTGTTGATTTGTTATTAATGGATTACGGAGACAAATATCCGTCGTTTCGTCCGGTTGGACAATACCTATAAGTGTGTATTTTGTGCGTTCGAATACCTGTTTGGAGGGATTTGTTTGCGTGAAGATTTGCCAGTCCAAGCAGACCTTCTTAATTTTGCGCCCACATTTGAAAGAATACGGATAAACTGAAAGAACATGAATAATGAAACATTGACTGACCGTGAGGTTTTGTTGTTGCGGAGAAAATTGGATTTATTGCTTCGTACGGGTGAATTGTTGATGGCAAGTGCGGCAGACACGAACCGCATTGACCGGAATATGAAACGTGTGGCGGCTTTCATGGGAATCCCGGAAGAGAAGTTGCATTTGGAAATTCGCTGGACCATGATTATGGTGAATGTGAGTGACGAGCAACATTCCTTTTCAAAGTTCCAGAAATGTGAGCGGCATGGTATTAACATGACCACGATTACGGAAATCAGCCATTTGTCTTGGGAGGCCATCGAGCAGGACTATTCGCTCGACCGTTATGAGGAAGAATTGGAGCGGATTGCCGGCAAAGCGCGAAACTATAAACCCTATTTGGTCGCGCTGTGTGCCGGTTTTGCCTGTGGCGGTTTCTGTAAGTTGTTCGGGGGCGACTGGACGGCTTTTTTGTTTGCTTCGATTTGTGCTTTTCTCGGGTTTCGGGTACGTGAACGGTGTGTGGCTTTTGGGATCAATTATTATATGAGTTTGGCGATTGCCGCTTTTGTCTCGACCTGCTTGGCTTATGCCTCCACCTTTTCCGGTCTGTCGTCTACGCCTTATCATCCCTTATTGGCCTGTGCCTTGTTTATTGTGCCCGGAGTTCCGTTGATCAACTTTGTGGATGACATGATTGATAATTATCTGCTTGTGGGAATTACGCGTGCAGCCAACGCGACGATGATGGTCGGGGCGATGACGTTCGGCATTGCCTTTGCTCTCCGGCTGTTGGGCATGAATGATATTGAGATAGACCATAAGTTCAGTGAGCTTAGCATGGTCCCGCACGACCCGTATTGGGTCTATGCCATTGCGGCTGCCATTTCGGCTATGGGGTTCTCTATGATTTTCAACATCCAGAAACGGCTGCTATGGGTGGTCGCCTTGGGAGGTATTTTGGCTGTTTGCACGCGTAACTTTGTGAATTTTGAGTTAGGATACGGGCCTGTTATCGGTTCCTTTATGGGAAGTTTTGTCGTCAGTTTGTTGGCCGTGAAAGCGGTGCATTGGTTCAACGTGCCGAACCATGTCCTGACGATTCCTTCCGTGATTCCGATGATTCCCGGCGTGTTGATGTACCGCTCGTTATTGGCATTTATCAATATGCATGGCGTTGTAGGAGAGGTGACGTTTGCGTTTGCCAACGGCATCAACTCGTGGCTGATTATCCTCTGCATCTCGCTGGGAGTTGCCGTACCGAATATCTTTGCCCGTCGATATATCGCCAAAGACCGGCAACGGCAATTGAGAGAAGAACTGGAGAAGAGGCGGCAACGCGGCAAGTTTATTGAGTGGTGAAAACACCGTATCGCATCGAATGTTTTTTCGACTGGCATGAAATCAAATACGCACTGGCATGAAATGGGGCATGCACTGGCATGAAATTTTTGCCATAAAAAAGTCTTTAAAAAGAGGCTGTTCGAAAAAAAACAAGTATATTTGCTATCGAATTGGTTCCTTGTTGCTCGTCCGGGTGACAAGGATTAAAAGAGGAATCGGGTGAGAGTCCCGAACAGTCCCGCTGCTGTGAAGCTCGTGATTATCTTGAAACTACTTTTGCCACTGAATGAGGTTGGAGCGTTGTTGCTTTTCCAGCCATTCGGGAAGGCTTCAAGATAAGAGTCAGTCAGAAGACCTGCCATTCATAAAAGTCCGTTTTTGCTCGTGGGTTAGGAGAACGGAACAAAAAAAGAAAATCTGGAGATAAAAGAGACGACGTAGTTATGCGTTGGTAAAGAGGAGCTGAAATCTTGTGTGAGGTTTTGTTTCTTTGTGAGTATGATTCTGCCATCCTTTCGTGAGGATTTGTTGTTAGAATATATGGTTTAGTAGTAATTTGAAAAGAGAAGCTCCGCCGAAGTGATTCGCCGGAGCTTCATTTGTTTGTTCTTAATTCTTTTGTGCACTTCCACCCATGATATCCAGCAATTCGTTTGTAATCGCTTGCTGGCGCGTTTTGTTGTAAAGCAGCGTGAGCTCTTGAATCAGATCGTTGGCATTGTCGTTGGCCGTTTGCATAGCCATCATACGGGCTGCATGTTCGGATGTAGCCGTATCGAGCAGTGTCGTATAGATCGTCAGTTTGAGCAATTTGGGGAACAGCAACTCCTGCAAGCCTTCGGCAGACGGCTCCAAAATATAGTCTGTACCTGTTGGTTCAGCTTGGGAGGCCGCTGACAAGGAGAGGGGCAAGTAGACCTTTTGCGTGATAATCTGAGTTGCCGTGTTTTTGAAATGGTGATAAAGCAACTCGACTTGGTCGACTTTTCCCGTCCGATAGAGTTCCATCAAGCGTTCAGCCAGTTGAACGCCTCCTTCATACGACGGTTTTTCTCCAAAATGCAGAAAGTCGTCTTCCGTTTGGTAACCTGCTTTATGCAATTCGTCTGCGATTTTTTTACCGACGGGATAAAGAAGAACCGCAATGTGTTTGGCCTTATATTCCTCTAAGAGCTCGGAAAGTTTGCGCCAGACATTCGCATTGAACACACCGCATAATCCACTGCTGGACGAGAAGGCGACAATGGCGGCCTGCTTTACTTCCCGTTTTTCGATATAAGGTGATACCAAATCACATTCCGCATGTAAAAGTCCGTTCAAGATGGAGGTAAGCTTATCCGCATACAGAACAGTTTGCTCCGTTGAAGCCTGTGTATGATGTAGCTTCGCCGAAGAAACCATCTTCATCGCTGCCGTAATCTTTTGCGTGCTCCGGATGGATGAGAGCCGAACTTTTATTTCTTTTAGTGATGCCATAGTCAAACTATTTGCAATTGACAATTAACAAATGACAATTGACAATTAAGTTTCGTGCTCGGTGAACTAATTGTCAATTGTCAATTATCCATTGTCAATTAGTTAAGTGCTCAATTGTTTTCTTTGCCGTCTCTTCCAGTTTTTTCCGGATGTCGTCGTCGATGGCTCCGGTTTTGAGCACGTCTAACACATCGTGTTGATGTGTGGCGTGTAGTTCGCGCAAGAACTCTTTTTCAAAGTTATGCACGTTGGCCAGCGAAACATCCCGTAATAAACCCTGTGTACCGCAGTAAAGGATGGCAATTTGCTCTTCGACGGGCATCGGGCTGTATTGAGGCTGTATCAATAACCGTGTATTTTTCTGCCCTTTGTCAATCGTGAAGGCTGTGACAGGGTCCATGTCGCCGCCGAATTTGGAGAATGATTCCAATTCCCGGAACTGTGCTTGGTCGATTTTCAGCGTACCGGCCACCTTCTTCATCGCTTTCAACTGCGCATTTCCTCCTACACGAGACACCGAAATACCGACGTTGATAGCCGGACGGTTTCCTTGGTTGAAAAGGTCTGTCTCCAGGAAAATCTGTCCATCCGTAATGGAAATCACATTAGTCGGAATGTAAGCCGAAACATCTCCTGCCTGCGTCTCGATAATCGGAAGCGCGGTCAACGAACCTCCACCGGTCACTTTGTCTTTCATGCTTTCCGGCAGGTCGTTCATCTGGCGGGCCACTTCCGGCTGGTTGATGATTTTGGCTGCCCGCTCTAACAAACGAGAATGCAGGTAGAAAATATCACCCGGATAGGCTTCACGACCAGAAGGCCGGCGCAAAATCAACGATACTTCACGGTAGGCGACAGCCTGTTTGGACAAATCGTCATAAACGACCAACGCATGACGTCCGCTGTCCCGGAAATATTCCCCGATGGCTGCTCCCGCGAAAGGCGCGAAATATTGCATGGCAGCCGGGTCGGAAGCTGTGGCACTGACCACAATCGTGTAATCCATTGCCCCTTTTTCTTGCAGCGTGTTGACAAGAGCGGCAACGGTGGAACCTTTTTGTCCGATGGCCACATAGATGCAATAGACAGGATTCCCTGCTTCATAGCAACTCCGTTGGTTGATAATCGTATCGATGGCGATGGATGTTTTACCCGTCTGGCGGTCGCCGATGATCAACTCGCGCTGTCCGCGTCCGATTGGAATCATAGCATCTACGGCTTTGATACCTGTTTGCAACGGTTCGTTGACGGGTTGCCGGAAAATAACCCCCGGTGCTTTGCGTTCAAGAGGCATTTGGCAACTTTCGCCTACGATTTCACCTTTCCCGTCAATCGGATTTCCTAACGGGTCGATCACGCGTCCGATCATGCTTTCACTCACATTGATGGACGCGATACGTCCCGTGCGCTTGACGGTGTCGCCCTCTTTGATTTGATCGGTCGGACCTAACAAAACGGCTCCGACATTGTCTTCTTCCAAGTTCATCACGATGGCTTCCATCCCGTTGTCGAACTCCAAAAGCTCATTTGCTTCGGCGTTGTCAAGACCATAGATACGGGCTACGCCGTCGCTCACTTGGAGAACCGTACCAACCTCCTCTGTATGGATGTTTGTACTGATGCCTTCCAGTTGCTGGCGCAAGATGGCGGAAACCTCGCTCACTTTTATCTGATTTGTCATACTTCCTTTTTCCTTATTTTATCTGTTTTCGAGTAACCGGTGACGGATGTCTCGCAACTGGGTCGCATAGCTTGCGTCTATCCGGTAATTTCCGATACGCAAACGGAATCCACCAATCAGTTCCGGCTGAACGATACCGGAAAACTCGATTGTGCTTCCCGTCTCTTCCTTCAGTTTGTTTTGGAGATGCTCTTTTACTTCATCATTTACCGGAACAGCTGTGCTGAAGAGCACACGGGTAATGCGTTTGTCTTCCCGATATAAATGGATATAAACGTGTGCCATGAATAGCAGAAAGTTCTCCCGTTTGTGTTCCAATAGCAGATGAATGAAACGTTTGTATAAGTCGCTCACCTCTACGCCACCAGCTGTTATCAGCAATTTAAACTTTTCATCAGCAGGGATAATTGGGTTATTGATCGCATCCTCTAACCCTGGCTCCTCTGAAAAGCTGTTTGCCAACATCTTCATGTCCTCATAGACCCGGCTTTCCTGCCCTTTCTCTTTGGCTAAGGAGAAAAGGGCTTTGGCATACCGGGAAGAGATGATTCCTATATCCATACGTTACGATTTACTAAACGACACCTCATCCAACAGCCGGTCAATGATTTGTTGATGTTCTTTGTCGCGGCTGATTTTTTCTTTCATCACTTTCTCAGCTATCGCGATGGAAAGGTCGGCAATTTCTGTGCGAACTTCACGAATCGCTTTCTCTTTCTCTTCGCGTATGCGCCGCGCAGCCTCTTCTACCTGCAAACGGGTTTCAGCGACTGCTTTCTGGCGGGCTTCATCAATGATTTGTTCTTTTTCGGCAAGGGCTTCTTTCAGGATGGCACTCTGCTTTTCTTTGGCTTCAGCAAGTATCCGTGCGCTTTCGGCTTGGATATTGGCTAATTGTTCGTTTGCCTGACGTGCTGTTTCCAACGAATTGTCGATGTAGGCCTTCCGCTGTTCCACAGCCTTGATAATGACTGGGAACCCATATTTGGAAAGAACCACCAACACAATTCCGAATGAAACAATCATCCAGAACAGAAGTCCCGAATCCGGTGTTAATAACGACATACCCTGTTATTTTTTATTGGAACAATGCCAAGAAACAAACCACGATGGCGAACAGAGCCACACCTTCTACCAATGCACCCATAATCAACATCGAAGTACGAATGTCACCGGCTGCCGACGGCTGCCGTCCAATAGCTTCAACAGCGCCTTTTCCGATTAAACCGATACCAATACCTGCTCCAATTGCTGCAAGTCCTGCACCTACAGTTGCTCCCATCTTTGCGACAGCCATGCTGGCTGCTTGTAATAAAATTGCTGATAACATAATGTTTAACGTTTTTGAATTTGCTATTTAATTATTTACCCTTATTGTATTTAATTTTTTACTTTGGCTAATCCGATATAGTTAGCGGAAAGTAAAGTGAAAATGTAAGCTTGTAAACAAGCGACCAACAGTTCCAGACAGTTCATGAAGATACAGAACAGCACGGAAACGACAGTCATTCCTGTATTGATTGCGACACCAAGGCTGGCCGTGATGAAAATCAGGCAAGTCAATGCCAAGATGATGGTATGTCCCGCCATGATATTGGCAAACAGACGAATCATCAATGCAAACGGTTTCGTGAATACCCCGAAAAACTCTACAAACGGCATGATTGGCAACGGCAATTTCAGGTAAATCGGAACATTCGGCCAAAAAACATCTTTCCAATACTGTTTGGTTGCAAAGAGGTTGGTGGCAATGAATGTACCGACAGCCAACACAAACGTAATCGCAATGTTGCCCGTAATGTTTGCTCCTCCCGGAAAGATAGGAATCAGCCCCATCAGGTTATTGACCAAAATAAAGAAAAACACGGTCAACAGATAAGACGCAAATGGTTTGTAGTCTTTCCCGATTGTATCTTTGATTACATCATCGTGAATATACACTACGACGGCCTCTATCATACCGACAAATCCTTTCGGCACTTGATTCGGATGCCTTTGATACCATTTGGCCGTTGAAAGAATGATTGTCAGCAATACGGCACAACCTAAAAACAATCCGCATACGTTCTTAGTCAGAGAAAAATCCAATGGCCGTACCTCTTCGCCTGCCTGATTTTTTGTGACGACTTTACCCGCATACTCTCCCTCCGAGGCGATGTAATAATTGTGGTAAGTTTGTCCGCCATGCAAACGGGAAGAGAGGAAACAGTCCCATCCTTGCTCCCCTTTGACTATGATGGGCAAGGGAATGGATATCTCTTTCTCGTTCCATTCGGTGATATGCCATGTGTAGGCGTCTTGAATGTGCGAAAAAACGATTTCCTGTACGTCGACAGTTTGTTCGGCTGCTTGGATTCCCCTTGTTGGGAGACATCCTAACAACAGAATAAAAGCGACACTTATGACCCTGTTAATTAGACTTCTTTTCATCATTTTCTTTCTCCCTTTTTAATCTTTTCTTCTCGAAAAGGTAAACGGTGTAGGTCTCCATTCCGAGATAGATAAAATAGAATAGCATCAGTGTGAACCCGAATGCCCGTGGATGTTCGCCCACGAACCGGAGATAAAGCCATAAAAACACAATGGCTAAGGTGAAACGCACTAACCGGACGACCATGAATGTGGTCACAGTGACATCCCCTTTTTTCCGTTTGACGGAGTCAAGGAAAAAGACCATTGCCATCGACGTTACCCAATAGAAAGTCGGGATGGCCGGATACCAGTCGAAATAGTTTTCCAAATCCGTAAAGAAAAGCAACGCGCCCATCACCAAGGCGACAACCACGTTGATCAGGGTGATCAGCCCCATTAGTTTTAATTTCAAATAGCCTGTCATAACTGTATGTTTTTTCTTTTATTCGATGCAAACAGACACTTGGTCGTCCATTACCTCCACAAATCCACTTTCAATGGCTTGTTCTTTTTTTTCACCTTTGCTTTCAAACAGGATCGTGCCCTTTTTTAGCGCCGAGATGAGCGGGGCATGATGCGGTAAGACATCAAACGATCCCGCGCTTCCGGGGAACGTGGCCGCATTTATCTCTCCTTTGAAGAGCAATCCTTTGGGTGATATGATTTCCAGTGTCATATATTCATTAATTTGCTTGAGCGGACAACTTCTTGGCCTTTTCGAATACATCTTCGATTGTTCCGACATTCAGGAATGCCTGTTCCGGAATATGGTCTGTCTCGCCGTCCATAATCATTTTGAATCCGCGAATCGTGTCTTCTATCGAAACCATTACGCCTGGAACGCCGGTGAACTGTTCGGCTACGGAGAATGGCTGTGACAGGAAACGTTGTACCCGGCGTGCCCGGTTGACCGTCTGGCGGTCTTCGTCGGACAACTCTTCCATACCCAAAATCGAAATAATATCTTGCAGCTCCTTGTTCCGTTGCAAAATCTGTTTGACGCGTTGGGCTGTTTCATAGTGTTCGTTCCCGACAACCAGCGGATCCAGAATACGTGAGGTTGATTCCAGCGGGTCGACAGCCGGGTAGATACCCAACTCCGTAATCTTACGGCTTAACACCGTTGTCGCATCCAAGTGGGTGAAGGTTGTGGCAGGAGCCGGGTCGGTCAAGTCGTCGGCCGGCACATAGACTGCCTGTACGGAGGTGATGGAACCTTTCTTCGTGGAGGTGATGCGTTCCTGCATTGCACCCATTTCCGTGGCCAGCGTCGGTTGATAACCCACGGCTGAAGGCATACGGCCCAACAAGGCGGATACCTCCGAACCGGCTTGCGTGAAACGGAAGATATTGTCGATAAAGAACAAAATATCCTTTGTCTCTCCTTCGGCAGCAAAATCGCGGAACGATTCGGCAATGGTCAATCCCGAAAGGGCAACGGACGAACGTGCTCCAGGCGGTTCATTCATCTGTCCGAAAACCAATGTAGCCTGCGATTTGGCCAGCTCTTCGTGGTCGATTTTCGACAAATCCCACTGTCCTTCTTCCATGCTTTTTTTGAATGCGTCTCCGTAGCGGATGACACCGGATTGAATCATTTCGCGTAACAGGTCGTTTCCTTCACGTGTACGTTCGCCCACACCGGCAAAGACTGAAAAACCGTTTCCCCGCTTGGCAATGTTGTTGATTAACTCCATAATCAACACCGTTTTGCCTACACCGGCTCCACCGAACAAACCGATTTTCCCCCCTTTCAAATAGGGCTCCAACAGGTCGATCACCTTGATGCCGGTGTATAAAACCTCCCGGCTGGTTGTCAAATCTTCAAACTTCGGGGGCTCGCGATGGATAGGCAATGCTCCTTTCCTGTCCAGACTGTTCATTCCGTCAATCGGGTCTCCCGTCACGTTCATCAAACGTCCCTTTACTTGGTCGCCAACAGGCATTGTAATAGGCGTTCCATGCGAGACGGCTTCCATACCTCTCTTCAATCCGTCGGTTGAATCCATCGCAACGGTGCGGACGGTGTTTTCTCCAATATGCTGCTGAACCTCGACAATCAGGACTTTCCCGTTCGGACGGGTTATCTCCATGGCATCATGGATACGAGGAAGCGTGATGGCCTCATCTTCCGCACTGTCAAAATGGATATCCACGACCGGACCGATAATCTGCGAGATATAACCTTTCATTTCTCCCATATAAGTCTCTTTTTTCGTATAATCAACATTTATTTTTTTCGCTTGCAATATTACAAATTATGCTTGTCGGATATTCGGAAATATGACTTTTTGATTCTTTTTGCACTTAGTTAAAGGTTTAACTATTTCCTTGGCATTCGGAAAAGTACCAATGAAGTTCGGAAAAGTACCAATCCGGAAGAAAGAAACAGGGTTGTAAATTATTAATAATAAGAGGTATAACGGTAGTTTTTCCCCTTGACGCAAAGAAAGGATGAAGTGTTTTGCTATGTTAAGATAGAGAGGAAAAGAGTGGTCTCAAAAAGTTTCAGCTTTTTCTTCGAGGTGAAACAAAAGTTTCTCCGGCATGAAACTTTTGTTTCACTGCGAAGAAACTTTTGTTTTTTGCCGAGGAAACTTTTCCCCGATGCAGGGACGATGTCGCTTTGTAAAAAAGGTTGACTACTTTTTGTCTTATTAGTAGAGCAGGTTGACTGTAGGGACGATTCTGTGCCGAATAGTGACGTTTTTTGTCGGAATGGTGAAAGGAAAGAAACTTTTACCCTTTTTCTAATTGTTTTTGGTTTTATCCCTTTTTCGTGCTGTTTTACTTTTGCAAATAAAATAGGGAAGATAATACAGAATATTAACAAATAAAAAGAAAGTGTACATGAAGACAAAGTTTACTTACTTATGGATGGTCGTCATGACCATGGTGTTAGCGTTAGGTTTTACGGCTTGTAGTGATGATGATGAACCGGCAGGTGCAAGTGCCTCTATTCTTGGGGAATGGGAACAGATAAATGATGCCGGAACCGTTATCGTAATCAATTTTCAATCAGGAAAGAGAGGACAAATTAATTATGCGTTTGAAAATGGGGATAGTAGCATAGAAAACTTCGAATATGATTATATTGAAACTGAGCGTTTATTGACAATCATTAATTCGCAATTGGATGGGCAATACGAAGTGACCTTGACATCTACTACTTTGCGTTTGAACGAATTGAATTATCAAGGAAATCCCACGGGAACTTATTACGACTTCACGCGGAGATAACGTAATTCGTTATCGCGTAATAAACGGTAGAATATAGACAGGCGCGCCACGGACCCAACGTTCGTGGCGCGTTTTTGTTTATTTAAAGATGTAACGTGGTAGACTTGTCGAAAGGGCTGTAACCTTCTATTTTATTTCGTATCTTTGCCCCGCTTGAAAAGATTAATATTGGAAAAGAAAATGGAAACAGTAGTAAGTGGTATCCGGCCGACGGGGAATTTGCATCTGGGAAATTATTTCGGTGCAGTCAAAGGGTTTCTGCAAATGCAGGAGGAATATAATTGCTTTTTCTTTATTGCAGACTGGCATTCGTTGACAACGCATCCGCACCCGGATAATATCCGTAACAGTGTCCGGACAATCCTTGCCGAATATTTGGCTTGCGGCATTGACCCGGAAAAGGCGACGATTTACGTGCAAAGTGACGTGCGCGAGGTGGCTGAGCTTTATCTTTATTTAAATATGAACGCTGGTATTGGCGAACTGATGCGTACTACTTCTTTTAAAGATAAAGCGCGTCAGCAGTTGCATATCGACCGTGTGCATACGACGGAAGGTGACGTAGAGAAAGAGATTTTCAACGAAGGAAACAAGCATAGCGTCAGTGCCGGTCTGCTGACCTATCCGACTTTGATGGCTGCCGACATTATTATTCATAAGGCGGTGAAGGTGCCGGTCGGAAAAGACCAAGAGCAGAATATGGAGATGGCGCGCCGTTTTGCCCGTCGTTTCAATGCAACGTATGGAGTGGAGTTCTTCCCCGAACCGGCTTCGTTCTATTATTCGCATAAGGCGGTGAAGGTGCCTGGTTTGGACGGTTCCGGCAAGATGGGTAAGAGCGAAGGCAACGCGATTTACCTGATTGACGACGAGAAGACCATTCGCAAGAAGGTGATGAAGGCGGTGACCGATGCCGGTCCAACGGAGCCGAACAGCGTCAAGCCCGAACCGATTGCTAACCTGTTCACGATGATGGAAATCGTGTCGGAGAAGGAAACGTATGATTATTTCAACGAGAAGTATAACAACTGCGAGATTCGCTATGGCGACATGAAGAAACAATTGGCAGAAGACATCAACCGTTTCTGTGCACCGATCCGTGAGCGGATATTGGACATCCGTGCAAATGAGGATTATCTGGCGAAAGTAGCACGTATCGGAGCCGAGAAAGCAAGCGAAAGTGCTGCCAAGACCTTGCAGGAGGTGCGTGAAATTATAGGATTTAAATAATTGACAATTGACAATGGACAATTGACAATTAAGCTTCGCACTCGGTGAAATAATTGTCAATTGTCCATTGTCAATTGTCAATTCAAAAAATGGGTGTATGGCTCTGTCTGTTGGAGAGTTTGAACGTATTTTCAAGGAGCTTTACAAGCCTCTTTGTCTGTTTGCTCTCCGTTTCACAGAAAACATAGATGATGCGGAAGACATCGTGCAGCAGGTATTTGCGGATGTCTGGGAGAAGAATAGGGCTCAGGTGGCGATTGTCCACTTGAAGTCTTATTTGTATCAGGCTGTCCGCAACCGTTCGCTGACGTTGTTGTCGCAAGCGGTCGAGTCCGAACCGGCTTCGGAAGCCTTGGCGGAAATAGAAGATCTGTCGGAAGAGGAACAAATCTATCAGTCTGAACGCGATGCCCGTTTGTGGGAAGCCATTGATCGCCTGCCTCCCGAGCGGAAGAAAATATTCCTGATGGCGAAACGCGACGGAATGAAGTATCAGGAAATTGCCGACGAGCTGCATCTCTCGGTTAAAACCGTGGAAAACCAAATTAGTAAAGCCTTGAAAACCTTACGGGAAACCGCAATCCGGATTTATTGTTTCTTTTTTTCTTGAAAATTATTGAGAGGAGAGTAGGGGTTTCGGACTTTTTTCAGTCATATCTATGGAAAAAGAAAATTAAGCATGGAAAAGGAGAAAAAAGATATAGAAAAACGGCTCCGTTTTGTCGTCCGATATTATAAGGAGGGACATCTGGATGCCGAAAAAGTATGGAAGCGCTTTGCTGCGGAGCGGGGCATTCGGCGTCCTGTCGTTTGGTTGCGCCGTTATTGGGTGGCGGCGGCTTCGTTTGTGCTGCTGTTGCTTGGGGTCGGAGCGTTTTACCTGACGGAACGGAACCAACCGGATTGGGTGGCGGTTTCGACGGCAGAAGGGCAGGTCAAGGAAATGTGTTTGCCGGATAGTACGCAAGTTTTGCTGGCGGGAAACTCCTCTTTTCGCTATGACCGGAAACGGTTTGGGAAGAAGCATCGCGAAGTGGAGATGACGGGGAAAGTGTTTTACGAAGTGCGGCGGAACGAAACCTCTCCGTTTACCGTTCGGACAGCCCGGACGGAGGTAACGGTTTTGGGTACGCGCTTCCAAGTGAATGAGCGGACAGGCGAGACGGAAGTGAATGTAATGAGTGGAAAAGTACGTTTTGCAGCGACCGATGTGCGGCAGACGCTTGTCTTGACTGCGGGCATGTCGGCTGTGTATGCCGAGTCGGAAAAAGCGATTCGGCAGCAGGATGAGGAAGATTGGAATGTTTTTGCTTGGAAAACAAAACGCCTCTGTTTTGAAAACACACCGTTGAAAAAGGTCATAGAAGACCTGAGTACCTATTACCAAGTGAAAATCGTGAATTGTACAACGCTTCCGGATGTCCGCTTGACGGCTACGTTGGATAATCTGTCGCTTGAAGAGGCTTTGACGATTGTGAATCAGACCTTAGACGTCTGTTTAGAGGTTTCCGATAAGTAATTGAGTTCAAAATATGTTTCGCGTTTACCTATTGGTGATGAGTGTTTGCCTGTTTATCGGACAGGTTTGGGCAGTCGGAGAGATGTCGTTTCAAGCGGAATCGGCTCCGACTGTCACTCTTGATATGCGTGAGGTTCCACTGGTAAAAATCTTGCAGGAGATCGAACGGCAGGCGGGGGTGAGTTTCTCCTATGAATCATCGTTGATGAAGGCGTATAGGAAGGTTAGTATTCAAGTAGAGAATGTACTGGTGGAGAAGTGTTTGGAACAACTTTTTGCCCCATTGTCAATACAATATAACCGGACAGGAAACATCATTGTCCTCAAACGACGGCCACGCCGGGTGACGATTAGCGGTTTTGTGCGCGATGCTCATTCGGATGAGTCGCTGGTTGGCGCTTCCGTCTATGATACGAATAGCCTGTTGGGTGTGGCAACCAATAACTTCGGATTCTTTAGCCTCTCTTTGCCGACTGCGCAGAGAAACGACGGAGAGGCGATTTGCTTGCATGTCTCTTATATCGGTTATGAGAGCGAACAGTTTATGTTGCATCCTTTTTCGGGGGATACAACACTGACCGTCCTGCTTCAGCCGAACGCTACGATTAGCGAAGTGTTGGTGACCGCTTCCGGACAGGGTAAACAGACGTTCCGCAACACCCAGATGGGGACGATGGAGGTGACGCAGGAGTTGGTTCGCGCCACTCCTTCCCTGTTGGGAGAGGCGGACGTAGTGCGGACGCTCCAGCTTACGCCCGGCGTGTCGGTCGGTACGGAGGGCGTATCGGGATTGTTTGTGCGGGGCGGTGACTCGGATGAAAACCTCTTCCTCATTGATGGTAATCCGGTTTATCAGGTGAACCATCTCGGCGGTGTCTTCTCCGCTTTCAACAACGAAGCCATTAAGAGTATGCATTTCTATAAGGCAGGCTTTCCGGCACGTTTCGGCGGGCGGCTCTCTTCCGTTGTCGATGTGCAGACAAAGGAGGGGAACATGAAAGAGTATCACGGTAGCGCAACGTTGGGACTCACTTCGGGTAACCTGAACTTTGAGGGACCACTTTGGCGTGACCGTACTTCGTTCAACATTGCCCTGCGCCGCACGTGGCTCGATGTCTTGAGTGTGCCTACGCTTGCCATCATGAACAAGAGGCGGAAAAAGAATAATGCAGAAACGTTCGACTTCCGCTATGCCTTCCATGACCTGAATGCCCGCATCGACCACCGCTTCAGCGACCGCAGCCGGATGTACGTCAGCCTTTACAACGGCAACGATGTCTTCCATTTCACCAAGAAAGAATACCCGACGACGGAGAGTGATAACTATGACGATTGCCGGAAAGCCCGGATGCGCTGGGGCAATCTGGTCGCTTCCGCCGGTTGGACGTACGCTTTCAATAACAAACTTTTCGGTAAACTCTCCGGTTTCTACACCCGTTATCACTCGAAGATTGCCTATGCGGAGGAAAGCATCACCGGGCAACAGGGCGATTCGGATTATCGCTATATCCAAGACGATACAGAGAACCAGACGGGCATCACCGACTTCGGTGTGCGTACCGCCTTTGACTATCAGCCCGTCGCATCGCACCGTATCCGTTTCGGTGCGGACTATTTGGCGCACTACTTCCGCCCCGAGTATAACCGCGTCGGGGCGACAGATACGGACAAACCCGATTCGATGCAGATTGCCCGCGTCTTTGCCGACGACCACCTTTGGGCACACGAAGCGGCTCTCTACGCCGAAGACGATTGGGACATCTCGGATGCCTTTCGCCTGAATGCCGGCCTGCGTTTCAGTCTCTTCAACGTAGAGGGGAAGACCTATATCGGTTGGGAGCCGCGCCTTTCGTTGCGCTACCTCGTTACTCCTTCGTTGAGCCTGAAAGCCTCTTATTCCCGGATGAACCAGTATGTCCACCAGATACGCAACAGTTACCTCGACCTGCCTACCGACTCGTGGCTCCCGGTGACGCGGCGGCTGAAGCCGCTCACGAGCGACCAGTTTTCTGTCGGTGCCTACTACAATTGGAACCGGATGCTGGACTTCTCTGTCGAGGGCTACTACAAGCGTTTAGACAACCTTTTGGAATATAAAGAGGGGCATAGTCTTGTTCCTTCGACCGTCGCGTGGGAAGACAAGATGGCGGTGGGCGACGGACGTGCCTACGGTGTGGAGTTCATGGTGCGCAAACCAGCGGGACGCCTGACCGGTTGGGTCGGCTATGCCCTCTCGTGGGCAGACCGCCAATTCCCCGAACTGAACTACGGCAAACGTTTCCCCTCGCGCTACGACAATCGCCACAAGCTGAACATCGTCGCCATGTATAAGCTCTCGGAGCGCATTGAGCTGTCTGCCGCGTGGACCTACTCGTCGGGCAATATGGTGACGCTCTCGGTGGAAAACTATCTGCCGGGCGACGACCTGCACAAGCCAGCGTTGCCGGCTGGGGTGGGCGCGTTTGACTCGTTTGAATATGGCGGTACTGAGGTATTGAACTATTACGCGGGACGCAACAACTACCGCCTGCCCGCCTATCATCGGCTGGACTTGGGTATCAAGATATATCGCCCCTTGAAGAAGGGACGGATGGGGATCTGGAGCGTCGGGTTGTATAACGCCTATTGCCGGATGAACCCGGTTTTGGTGAGGAAAGAGTATGAATATGGGGAACGGGCTTTCAAGACGCTCGGTTTCCTGCCGGTCGTCCCGTCGGTTTCTTATACCTATAAATTTTGAATGAGATGAAGAGAAGAGATTGTTTATGGGCACTGTTGCCCTTCCTGCTTACCGCCTGCTACAAGACCATCGACCTCGAGGAACTTCGTACAGACCCCAAACTGGTCATCAATGCACTGGCGGTGGAAAACGATACATTCCGGGTGGAGCTTTCCCGCACGTGGTTCTATACGGATGGTTCTCCGGCGGATGAAGAGCTGTATATTTCCGGTGCCGACGTACAGCTCTATGTGAACGATGTGTTCCGTTGCCGCCTGTCGGAGCGTGATTCCGTCTATCAGACAGAAGGTTGGACAGAAGACGGGTTCGGTTGGATAGAACGTCGATACCTCTATTACCTTTCCGATTACGTCCCTCGTGCTGGCGACCGTCTGCGTGTCGTTGCCACGAAGGAGGGGTTCCCGAAGGCTGCGGCGGAAGTGGAACTGCCCGCTTCCTGCCCAGTTTCGGACATGCAGGTAGACATCCACGAAGTGGCACGCGACACGAGCGAGTACACGATAACTGACAGTTCGGATGTCAGAAATATCCGCATCACGCAAGATTGTGCCCTCCGCTTTACTTTGAACGACCCGCCGGGTAGAAATTTTTACCTGTTGTATATGCGGGCAAACGCTTGGGAGGATTTCTACGGAGTGAGGTGGTATTCGATGCTGCCTTATTGCGATGAAGAGCCGGTCTTTAGCAACCGCTTTTCCGCCCTTGACCAGATATTGAACGAGGATCTTAATTTTGATTACAACGGTATCGCCTTCACGGACGAGTTGTTCGACGGGCAGTCCTACTCGTTCAACCTCCCGTGGGGCGGGACGATTACGACCCCGACGGACAAGACCTATTTCCGGAAACAATACGTCGTCTTTCTCTATTCCATTTCCGAGTCTTACTATAACTATATGCGTATGTTGAACCAGTTGAATGAAGGGAGCTTCACGGGCGACCTGGCCGACATCGGGCTTGCCGAGCCCATCCGTGTCTACTCCAACGTTGAGGGAGGAACCGGTATTTTGGGCGGCGCCTGCCTCTATCGGGGAGATTTCGTCGGGGAGTAAGTATCCCTTTGCTCTTCTTGGGGTAAGTTTTTATATCTATTTGTAAATAAAAGTCTTGCAACCGTTTATTCGCTAACCTCTTTGAACCCGTCACTGAACCACATTTAGTGACGGGTTTTTTTGTCGCTTGTCGGAGGAGTATAGCCGGATGTTTTTATCTATATGTTTTACAGGAAATATCCCGTTGCCCGCTTTTGCATATTACCGGGAAAGGGGTAACTTTGCGGAAGTGGAACAAATAAAGTGGAATGAGGGTATGGAAACAACATTGACTACAAGTGCCGAACTGATTCGTCAGCTTGGATACATTGCCGACGATGAGGGGGCGCTCAAGAAGGCACTGCATTATGTTAAGAAGCTGGTGGCACAAAAGGAGCGGGAGAACAGAAACGCCGTTGCCGAAGAGGGAGCGCTGTATCGTCCGCGAACGAAAGCGGAAAGAATAGCTGATTTCAACGAAGTATGCGAACAGGTTAAATTGGCTCGTTCCGGAAAGTTGGAGGGACGCCCGCTGGAGGAGGTGTTGAATGAATTATAGTATCAAGACCTATCCGGCGTTCGATAAAGAGTTAAAGCGGTTGGCTAAGCGTTATAAGTCCTTGAAAGACGATGTAAGACGTTTGGCGGTTGATTTGCTGGCGAATCCGACACAGGGAGTTGATTTAGGCGGAGGGATGCGTAAGGTTCGCATGTCGATTGCGTCGAAAGGGAAAGGAAAGAGTGGCGGAGCAAGGGTGATTACCGTATTGGTCGCCCGTTCGGAGGTCGAACACGAGATAGGACTTCACTATATTTACGATAAGTCGGAACGCGATAATCTTACTGATGCAGAAATGAAGGATATTATTGCGCGAAATGGTTTGTAATGCATAGAGGATAAGTCAAGAAGGCGGACAGAGGTAGATGGGGTGTGATGAATCTGCTTCTGTCCGCCTTTTTTATGTTACCTCTTCAGCGTAAACCCTTTGTATATTGCTGGGAAAGGGGTAACTTTGCGGAAGTGGAATGTAGAAAAAGAGAAAGGATATGAAAGTAAATTACCAACAGATGTTGCAACGTATTTGCCGGAACGTGCATGAAGTGGAACCGGAAGCAGAAGTTTGGCTCTACGGTTCACGGGCGCGAAAAGATGCCCGCGACGATTCGGATTGGGACGTGCTGGTGCTTTCTACTAAACCAGTGCTGACATTTCGGGAGGAAGAGGCGTTTATGGATCATATGTGCGAATTGATGGTAGAAACGGGGCAAGCAATCCAGCTTTTTGCTTATGGTAAGCAGGATTGGGATATGCACCATGCCTTTACTCCTTTTTATAAACAGGTTCAATCAGAAGCCATACGGTTATGAAAGAAGAAGTTGAAAATATGACGGCTTACATCCGTTATCGTCTGGAGAAGGCGCAAGAGGTATATGAGGCTGCTCGTATATTGTGTGAGGCCGGGCAATGGAACTCGGCAGTCAATCGTTTGTATTATGCCTGCTTTTATTCCGCTTCTGCCTTGTTACTTTATCTGCATTTGTCGGCAAAATCCCATGCGGGTGTCATTGGACAGTTTTCAGAGCATGTCGTACGTCCGGGGCTTATATCAACGGAAGATTTTCGGGTTTACGCTAAATTGTTGAATTGGCGTTCTAAAGGTGATTACAACGATTTGTTTGATTTTTGCGGAGAGGATGTGGAGCCGATGATGCCTAAAGTCAAACGCTTTATGGAGCTTGTTGCCGGATTGATAAAAATTTAAACGACAAAAAGCAGTAAAGCAATAAAAGCATACTGCTCTTTGTCGTTGTCTTTTTCTTTATTTTTCCTCTTTTATCTCGTCAGTGCAAACGTCGCCAATACCGCCTTGTGGTCGGTGGGCCAGATGCCGAGCGGTTCGACAATCGGGTCGGCGGTCGGTTGGGTGATGCGCTCGCCGCGAACGACGTCGCCTTTCGGACCGACAATCGTGATGTCCGTCAGCGAAAGCCCCTCGTGTGGCGCATAGAAGATGAAGTCGATGCGGTCACGGTCGTCTGCTTCGGGTGACCAAACCAGTTTCTTCAGGTCGATATCCTGGCAGTCGGCCGGGAAGGTGAAGCCCGGATGCGTCAGCGGGTCTGGGAAACGTTCGCGATAGCTGTCGACGAACCCCGCTTTCTCGAGCATCGTCGTGCAGTCCCAAGGCACGACCGCCCCTTGATGATCATACAAATCCTTGTTTGCTTCTATCCAGTCGAGATGCGACGGCTCGTTGAAGTCGCCACCCAAGATGACGGTGCGTCCTGCCTCGCGGTCTTTCTGTGCTTCGGCAATGAAGCGGGCGATGGCGTCGTCACGCACGGAGGCGCGGTTGAGCAGGAGGATGGAATCGACGTCGGTCACCGGCTCGCGCTTTTCCCACGTGTTGCCGTCATAGCCGCGCACGTCGTAGTAGGCGCAGTTGCGATAGTCGAGGTGCGCCGTGTAGATCGCAAACTCCTGATTCCCTTTGCGTGTGACAAGGCGGTAGAGGCTGCCCCGGTC